>JBFXGQ010000066.1:0-12852 GCA_050177915.1 Pseudodonghicola sp.
CATACCTGCTGGAACCCGCCATGATGTCGTTGAACGGGCTGCCGGTGACCTCCTCCACGCCCACGAAATTGATGGTGCGGTCATAGCTGACCCCCGAGACCTCTTCGCTGAAGGTGATCAGACCAGCCTCCAGATCCACCCGGGCACCGGTGCTCAGCTCGCGAAGCGTGATGTCGTCCTTGCCGGCACCGCCGTCGAAAATGTCGACGATGTCACGGGCCTGCCCGATCCCCATGGAGGCGACATAGAGATCGTAACCGCCGCCCGCGTTGATGGTTTCGGCGCTGTAGAACCCCCAGAAGGTCTCGCCCAGTAAGCTCCCCGTCCCCGTCCCGGTCCAGTCGCTGCGCGCCAGCAGCAGGTTCAGCGCATGCTGCGGATCGTCCGCCTCCGCCACCGCAAGGAAATCGGCCATCGGGAGATCGGGCAGCCCTTCGATGATGACACCGACTGAGTCGACATTGGGCCAGTAGACCTCGATATCGGTGACCCAGCCGCTGCCCGATCCGTCCATCCCATGACCGAAGAACTGCACATAGGCGTCCTGCATCGGGTCGATGCCGTAATCGATCCGGCGCGTCGTGTTCGACAGGATCGTGAAATCGTCCCGGGTCAGAACGTCGAGCAGCAGGAGCTGCATCCCCTCCTTATAGGCAAAAGTCGTCGAAAATGTCGCGGTCATCTGTCCGCCCCCCAATGTGCGCGATAATACTCCAGACGACCATCTCCCATCCCCCGTCAAAGGATCAAGCTGAGAGTCTGCGCCGCGCTGTCGCGGCGCCGCGACCTCAGCCGCCCCCGGCCTCCCATCCTCGGCCGAAAGACCTCGGCGGGCGCCCGCTCCGGGCTTGCCGCCGCGCCGCCGCCGCCGCATAGTCCCCGCATGCCCCGCCGCCCCACCCTCATCGCCCTCTCCGGCCTGCCCGGCAGCGGCAAGACCACCATCGCCCGCGCCCTGGCGCGCGAGACCGGCGCGGTGTTCCTGCGCGTCGATTCCGTCGAGACCGCGCTCAAGCGCAGCGTGCTGCGCATCGACCCGGCCGAGGATGCCGGCTATCTGGCGCTGGCCGCGGTGGCGCGGGACAATCTGGCGCTGGGCCGCGACGTTATCGCCGATACCGTCAACCCGATCGCGCTCACCCGCGCGCTCTGGGCCGAGACCGCCGCCGCCGCAGGCGCCCGGCTGCTGAATGTCGAGATCCTCTGCTCCGATCCGGCCGAACACCGCCGCCGGGTCGAAGGGCGCACGGCCGATCTGGCCGGCCATGTGCTGCCCGACTGGCAACAGGTGCTGGGGCGCCACTACGAGCCCTGGGGGGACCCGCCGCTGCGCCTCGACACCGCCGCCCTCGCCCCGGCGCAGGCGGTGGCACGGATCGTCGCCGCGCTGTGACCGCGCGCGCCCCGGCGCTTCTTCTCGCCGCAAATACTCCCGCCGGAGGCTCCCGCAGCGCGCCCCACGCTCGGCGCTTGCCGCTCCGCGCAGTTCGCCCCATATTCCCCGCATGATCCGCCTCGCCCCCATCCTGCTGGCCATCCTCTCGGCACTCGTCATGTACCGGGTGTCGGTCTGGCGCACCCATCGTGAGCTTGACGCCAAGTCCACCGAACTGGCGGACGCGCGGCTGAAGCACCTGACCGACCGGCTCGCCGCGGCGCTGGGGCTGGCGCGGATCCCGGTCTATATCTACGAGATCGACCCGGTGAACGGGCTGGCCGCCCCCGACGGGCGCATCTTCATCACCCGCGGATTCTATCGCAAATACCGCAATGGCGAGGTCACCGGCGAGGAGATGGCGAGCGTCATCGCCCATGAGCTGGGCCATGTCGCCCTGGGTCATGCGCGCCGGCGGATGCTGGATTTCTCCGGCCAGAACGCGCTGCGCACCGCGCTGATCATGCTGCTGGGCCGGGTCCTGCCGGTGATCGGCGTCTGGATCGCCAATCTGCTGACCGGGCTGCTGGCCGCGCGGCTGTCGCGCGGCGACGAATACGAGGCCGACGAATATGCCGCCGCCCTGCTGACCAAGGCCGGCATCGGCATCGCGCCACAGAAATCGCTCTTTGCCAAGCTCGAAGAGCTCACCCAGTCGCGTGCCGGCGTCGCCCCGGCCTGGCTGATGAGCCACCCCAAGACCGCCGAGCGCATCGCCGCGCTGGAGCGGCTCGAGGCCCGCTGGCAGACCGCCCCCTAACCCCCCGAAGGACATCCCATGCGTTACTCCCTGCTCGACCTCGCGCCGATCCCCGAAGGCGCCGACGCCGCCCAGTCGATCCGAAATTCGGTGGCGCTGGCGCAGCTGGCCGAGGCGCAGGGCTATCACCGCTACTGGCTGGCAGAACATCACAACATGCCCGGCATCGCGTCCTCGGCCACGGCGGTGATGATCGGCCATATCGCCTCCAAGACCTCGACCATCCGGGTGGGCTCCGGCGGCGTCATGCTGCCCAACCATGCGCCGCTGGTGATCGCCGAGCAGTTCGGCACGCTGGCCGCCATCCACGGGCCGCGCATCGACCTCGGCCTCGGCCGGGCGCCCGGCACCGACATGGAGACCGCCCGCGCGCTCAGGCGCAACATGGCGGCGCAGGACACCTTCCCGCAGGACGTGCTGGAGCTGATGGCCTATCTCGGCGATCCCGAGCCGGGGCAGAAGCTGCACGCCATCCCCGGCGAGGGCACGCATGTGCCGGTCTGGATGCTGGGCTCCTCGCTCTATGGCGCGCAGCTCGCCGCGCATCTGGGGCTGCCCTATGCCTTCGCCTCGCATTTCGCGCCCGACGCGCTGGGTCAGGCGGCCGAGGTCTACCGGCGCCAGTTCAAGCCCTCGGAAGTCCTCGACCGGCCCTATTTCATGATGGCAATGAACATCTTCGCCGCCGATACCGAGGCCGAGGCGGTGCGGCTGAAAACCTCGATGCAGCAGGCCTTCATCCGGCTGCGCTCCGGCATGCCCAGCAAGCTGCCCCGCCCGGTCGACCGGATCGAGGATGTGGCCGAACCCGCCTGGATCCGCGCGGTGAACCATGCGCTTTCGGTCAGCGCCACCGGCACGGCAGAGATGGTGCAGGATCAGGTCGGCCGGCTGATCGCGGCGTTCCAGCCCGACGAGGTGATGATCTCCGGCCAGATCCACGACCCGGCGGCGCGGCAGCATTCCTTCGAGATCGCGGCAGAGGTGATGCGGGGGCTGGCGGGCGCAGTCACTCAAACCGTCTAGGGGCTCGGCTGCGGCCCCGCGTCGCCCGGCGTCAACGCCGGGCGGAACAGGATGGCTGCAGCAGGTCTTACCCCGCCAGCGCCTTGCCCAGCCGCGGCAGCCGCGCCTTCTTCATCAGCGCGCGGATGTCCCAGCCGCCCCTGTCCATCTCATTGGCGCGCGCCAGCACCCGGCGCCCGACAGCGGACAGCCCCTCGGGGTCCCTCAGCCAAAGACCGTAGAGAAACCCGTCGGGCTCGATCCGCTCCAGCCCCTCTTCGGCCAGCACGTTCCTGGGGAAATCCTGCCGGTTCACCGTCAGGATCGCATCGGCCGATCCCGCCACCGCCACCGCCAGCACATGCAGATCCGCCGGATCGGGCAGCCAGAGCCGCGCCTCCACCCCCGGGGCGGCGGGCAGTTCCGCCGCCGGCCAGTCGGCCCGCAGCAGCGCGATCTCGCCGCGCGCCTGCGCCTCGCCGCCGGGGCCGAGCTTGCGCGCGGCGCGGGCCCATTCCTCCAGGATGCGGGCCGACCACAGCGGCGTGAAATGGCCGAGCCTGGCCGCCCCCAGCAGCACCTCGCGCATCACCGTCGGATACAGGACGCAGGTGTCCAGAACCACCCTCACAGCCGGAAGAACAGCGCCTTGAGATAGGCGGTTTCCGCCAGCTGCGGCAGCTGCGGGTGATCGGGGCCGGCGAAACCGGTGTGGATCAGCTGCGCCGCCCGCCCCGCCTTGCCGATGCCGCGGGCCGAGGCGCCGCGGAACTTGGCCAGATCGGCGGCATGGGAGCAGGAGCAGAGCCCCAGGTAGCCGCCCGGCGCCACCAGCGGGGCCGCCAGCCGCGCCACCCGCTCATAGGCGCGCAGTCCGGCCTCCAGCGCCTGCTTGCTGGGGGCGAAGGCCGGCGGGTCGCAGATCACCACCTCGAATTGCGCCCCCTCGGCGGCCAGCGCGCCCAGCACGTCGAAGGCATCGCCCTGCCGGGTCGCGAACCGGTCGGCCATGCCGCCCGCGGCGGCGCCGGCCTGCGCCAGCTCCAGCGCCGGGGCGGAGCCGTCGACCGCCAGCGCGCTGCCGGCGCCGGCCGCCAGCATCGCCAGCCCGAAACCGCCGACATGGGCGAAGACATCCAGCACCCGCGCGCCGGGCGCCACCAGACGGGCGGCAAAGGCGTGGTTGGGCCGCTGGTCGTAGAACAGGCCGGTCTTCTGGCCGCCGGTCAGATCGGCCATATAGGTGGCGCCGTTCATCGGCACCGGCACCGGCGCCGCCGGCGCCTGCCCCGCCAGCTCGGCGCTGACATCGTCCAGCCCCTCCAGCGCCCGGGTGCGGCCGCTGGCGTTCTTCAGCACCGTGGAGACCCCGGTCACCCCCACCAGCGCCGCGGCCAGATCCTCGATCAGCGCCTCGGCCCAGGCGGCATTGGGCTGGATCACCGCGGTATCGCCGAAGCGGTCGATCACCACGCCGGGCAGCCCGTCGGCCTCGGCATGCACCAGCCGGTAGAACGGCGCGTCATAGATCCGCTCGCGCAGCGCCAGCGCGCGGGCCAGCCGCTCGGCGAACCACGCCCGGTCGATGGCGATCGTCGGGTCGCGGTCGAGCATGCGGCAGATGATGCGCGAATGGGGGTTCACCGCCACCAGCCCCATCTCGACGCGGGTCGAATCCTCCAGCACCGCCAGGGTGCCGGGCTTCAGCCCCTTGGTGCGCCGGTCGGTCACCAGCTCGTTGGAATAGACCCAGGGAAAGCCGTGGCGGATGGCGCGGGCATTGGCCTTGGGCATCAGGCGGACGCGGGGCAGATCGGGGCGCGGATCGGAGGTGCTCATGTCGCCCTCGTAGGGCCAACGCCCGCCGGTGGGAAGGGGGCGCAGCGCCGGTGCCCGCCGCCGCGGCCCGGTCGCGGCCCCCGGCTTTCATCTTGGCCCAAATACCTCCGCCGGAGGCTTCGCCCCGCAGGGGCGAAACAGCCCCCGCCGCGCGCGTCGCCTAACGCCGTCCGCGCCAGCCGCCGCGCCGGCGCGGGCGGTCGGCCTGCGCCCGCCCCTCGGTCAGCACCGCGGTCATCGGATGCGCCGGCGCGGCCGCGCCATAGAGCGTCAGCATGGCCTCGATCGCCTCCTCCTGGCCGATCCCCGCGGGCAATCCCAGCGCCCAGTCCAGAAAGATCACCCGGCAGTCCGCCGCGGTGATCCCCTCGATGCGATAGGCCTCGCGGATCAGCCCCTTGGGATCGGCGGGATGGTCCCCCTTCATCGCCCGGCCTCCCTCATCGCCCTCACGATCCTCCTCACGCCGCCGCACCCGCCTCGCGCGACAGCGCCGCGTCGATCAGCGCCGCCACCTCGGCATAGCGCGCCTCCAGCGTGGCGCGCAGGGCGTCGATGCTCTCAGCCCCGGTGGTGCGACAGAAGAAGGCCGCCGCCCCCTCGCCCGGGGTGGCATCGCCGATGCCGCTGGCCGAGATCAGCCGCGCCGAGGTCTGCACCGCCCAGAACAGCTCATAGGCGGCGGTGAGCTTATCGGCCTCCGCCGCGCTCAGCCAGCCGCAGCTCTGACCGCCGCGCAAGCCGCTGACGACATCGCGCGCCGGCTCGCCCGACAGCAGCGCACCGGCCTGCGCCAGCAGCTCGATATCCAGCATCCGGCCCGGCCCGGTCTTGGCATCCCAGATGCCGTCGGGCGACTTGGCGGCGGCGATGCGGCCGCGCATGTCGGCCACCTCGCCCAGCACCTGTGTCCGGTCGCGCGGCTGCGCCAGCACGGCGCGGCGGAACGTCTCGATATCCGCGCCGAGATCCGCGTCGCCCGCCACCACCCGGGCGCGGGTCAGCGCCAGATGCTCCCAGGTCCAGGCCTCGTTCTCCTGATAATGGGTGAAGCTGGCCCAGCTGGTGGCCACCGGCCCCTGGCTGCCCGAGGGGCGCAGCCGCATGTCGACCTCGTAGAGCCGCCCCTCGGCCATCCGCGCGGTCAGCGCGGTGACCAGCGCCTGGGTCAGCCGCGCATAATACGGCCGCACCGCCAGCGGCCTCGGCCCGTCCGAGGTTTCGGCGTCCAGCGGATCATAGATCACGATCAGGTCGAGATCCGAGCTGGCATTGAGCCGCGCCGCCCCCAGCGATCCCATGCCCAGCACCGCGGCGCCGCGCCCCGGCGGGACGCCGTGCTTGGCGGCGAACTGCGCGAAGACCAGCGGCGTGATCGCGGCGATCACCGCGCCGGCCAGTTCGGCATATTGCCGCCCCGCCACATCCGCCGCGATCAGCCCGCGCAGCAGATGCACGCCGATGCGGAAATGCCATTCCTTCATCCAGCGCCGCGCGGTGTCGAGCTGGCGTTCGTAATCCTCCTCGGCCGCCAGCCGCGCGGCCAGCTCCTCGCACACCGCCGCCTCGCCCGGCCAGGCGGCGAAGAAATCGCCGCCGATCACCGCGTCGAACACCCCGGCGTTGCGCGACAGATGGCTCGCCAGGCTGTGCGAGGTGCCGGCGATATCGACCAGCAGGTCGATCAGATGCGGATTGGCCTCGAACAGGGAAAACAGCTGCACCCCGGCGGGCAGCCCCGACAGGAAGCCGTCGAGCGCCAGCAGCGCCTCGTCCGGCTTGGCGGTGCGCGCCAGCCGCGCCAGCAGCTCGGGCTTCAGCCGCTCGAAGATATGCTGCGCCCGCTGCGACCGCAGCGCCGGGTAGTTCGGCCAGCGCGCCAGCACCGAGGCGTCGAATTCCACCTCCTTCGGCGCGGTGGGCGGGGTCGGCGCGTCGGGGGCGAAGAAATCCTCGGTCAGCTCGTGCACCTCGGCCAGCCGGCGGGTCAGATCGGCCTGCAGCTCGGCCGCCGAGATCCCCATCAGGCAGGCCACCCGCTCGATCCCGTCGGCGGTCGAGGGCACCCGGTGGGTCTGGGCGTCATGCACCATCTGGATCCGGTGCTCGACCTCGCGGTGGGCGCGGTAATGATCGGTGAGCCGCCCGGCCACCGCCTCGGGCACCCAGCCCTTGGCCGCCAGCGCCGCCAGCCCCTCGACGGTGCCGCGCAGCCGCAGGTCGGGGTCGCGGCCGCCGGCGATCAGCTGCCGGGTCTGGGTGAAGAACTCGATCTCGCGGATGCCGCCACGGCCCAGCTTCATGTCATGGCCGGGCACGGTGATCGGCCCGCCGGTGCCCTTGTTCTCGCGGATGCGCAGGCGCATGTCGTGGGCGTCCTGGATCGCGGCGAAGTCCAGATGCCGGCGCCAGACGAAGGGGCGCAGCGTCTGCAGGAACCGCGCGCCAGCCTCGAGATCGCCGGCGCAGGGGCGCGCCTTGATATAGGCGGCACGCTCCCAGGTGCGGCCCAGGCTTTCGTAATAGCTCTCCGCCGCGGCCATCGAGATGCAGACCGGCGTCACCGACGGGTCGGGGCGCAGCCGCAGGTCGGTGCGGAACACATAGCCGTCGCCGGTCTTGTCCGACAGCAGCGAGGCCATGTTGCGGGTGGCGCGGATCAGCCCGTGGCGGGCCTCCTGATAATCGTCGGGGCCATAACGGGTCTCGTCGAACAGGCAGATCAGGTCGATGTCCGAACTGTAGTTCAGCTCATGCGCGCCCATCTTGCCCATCGCAAGCACGCTCAGCCCGGCCGCGGTGGCCACATCCGCTTCGGTCTGGCCCGGCAGCTTCTTGCGCCGGATCAACGCCGCGATCTCGGATTTCAGCGCCACGTCGCAGGCCAGGCCGGCGAAATCGGTCAACAGGCCGGTGACCCGCTCCAGCGGCCAGGCACCGGCCAGATCGGCCAGCGCGGCGATCAGCGCCACCCGCCGCTTGACCTGGCGCAGCCCGGGTTTCAGCTGATCGGGCGGCAGCGCCCGGCAGGCGTCCAGCACGCCGGCGACGGCGGCATCGGGATCGTCCAGCGCGGCCTCAAGCCAGGTCGCCTCCCGCTCGATCAGCCCCTTGAGATAGGGGCTGGAGCCGCCGGCGCCCGCAATCAGGGCGGCGTGATCGCCGGTCAGCCCCGGCAGGGCGGCGCGGGTTTCCTCACCCAGCGCAGGATCGAAGGGGCGCGGCAGGCGCGCGACAGTCAGGGGCGTCGTCATGGCCGCACGTTGCGTGCAGCGCGGCGCCGCGTCAATGCGGGAAACGGGCGCGTCCGCCCCGATCCGGCTCTTGATCTCGGGGCGGTGGCGCGGCAATCCTTCGGCCCATGAGCAAGAGCATGAAACGCGTCCGCGCCGCCCTCGAGGCCGCCGGGCTTGACCCGCAGATCCGCGAAACCGATCTGGCCCGCACCGCCGCCGACGCCGCCGGCGCGATCGGCTGCGAGGTCGACCAGATCGCCAAATCCATCATCTTCCGCGGCGAGGACAGCGGCACGGCGATCCTGTTCCTGACCGCCGGCGGCAATCTGGTCGATGGCGACCTGGCGGCCGCGGTGGCGGGCGAGCCGCTGGGCAAGGCCGATGCCGCGCTGGTACGCGCGCAGACCGGCTTCGCCATCGGCGGCGTCGCCCCGGTGGGCCATCTGAACCCGATCCGCGCCTTTCTGGACCCGCGGCTGCAGGACTTCGCGGTGGTCTGGGCCGCTGCCGGCACGCCGCATCACGTGTTCCCGATCCGGCCTGAGGACCTGATCCGCCTGACCGGGGCGCAGGTGGCGGAGTTTACCTCGCGCTAAGGCTGGGTCTTCCCCGCGCTTGGCCGAAGCCGCCCCTGCCGCTAGGGTCGGTGCGGCCGCGCCGCTTTCCCGCGTGGCGTGACCGGGAAGGAAACAGTCTTGCATATCCCCCACCTGCCGTTCTCCGGGCGAGCCGCTCAGGCAGCGCTCGCGCTCGCCATGAGCCTGGCCCTGAACCCCGCCGCTGTGGCTGAGGCGCAGCCCACGGCGCTGAACGCCGCCCTGCCCGACCCGGTGCCGCCGCCGCCGCAGACCGTGCTGTTTCCGGCGTCGGAGGAGCGGATCGCCGCCGCCATCGCAACGCTGGACGATCTGGCGCAGCAGATGCTGGCGCGCAGCGGCATTCCCGGCCTGGCCATCGCAGTGGTGCACCGGGGGCAGACCGTCTATGCCCGCGGCTTCGGCCTGCGCGCGGTGGGCCAGCCCGCCCCGGTCGACGCCGATACGGTGTTCCTGCTCGCCTCGCTGTCGAAGCCGGTCGGCGCCACGGTGGTGGCGACCCAGGTCAGCGCCGGCACAGTGGGCTGGGACAGTCCGGTGCAGCCGCTGCTGCCCTGGTTCGGCCTGGGCGATCCCTGGGTCAGCCAGCATGTCACCATCGGCGATCTCTACGCCCACCGCTCCGGCCTGCCGGATCACGCCGGCGACGATCTGGAGGATCTGGGCTATGACCGCCGGACCGTGCTGGAACGGCTGGCGCAGCTGCCGCAGCATGCGTTCCGCGCCCATTACGCCTATACCAACTTCGGCCTGACCGCCGCGGCCGAGGCGGTGGCCGTCGCCGCCGGCCAGGACTGGGCCAGCCTGTCGGAGCGCGCGCTCTACGCGCCGCTCGACATGGGCGCCACCAGTTCCCGCCACGCCGATTACATGGCCCGCGCCAACCGCGCCGCCAGCCATACCCCCGGCCCCGACGGCTATGTCGCGGCCGACCTGCGCCAGCCCGACGGCCAGAGCCCGGCAGGCGGCGTCAGCTCCAGCGTCAACGACATGGCGCGCTGGATGACGATGGTGCTGTCCGGCGGCATGGCCGGCGACACCCGGCTGATCGCGGAGCAGGCGCTGCGCCCGGCGCTCTCGCCGCAGATGATCGACGGGCTGCCGATGTCGGTCGAGGCCCGCAGCAGCTCCTACGGCTACGGCTTCGGCGTCGGCGTGCGCCCCTCGGGGCGGGTGGTGATCAGCCATTCCGGCGCCTTCGCGCTCGGCGCCTCGACGACCTTTGCGCTGATCCCGGGGCTGGATCTCGGCATCGTGGTGCTGACCAACGCGCCGCCCACCGGCGTGGCGGAATCCATCGCGGGACATTTCACCGACCGGGCCGAGCTGGGGGTGGACAGCCGCGACTGGCTCGCCGCCTACGGACCGCGGATGGCGGCGCTCTCCGCTCCCACCGGCAGCCTGGTCGGGGCCGAGCCGCCTGCCGACCCGGCTCCCGCGCAGGACAGCGCCGCCTATCCGGGACACTATGACAACGGCTATTTCGGCGCGGCCCAGGTCGAAAGCGGCGACGACGGGCTGATCCTGCGGCTCGGCCCCGAGGGGCGGGCACTGGCGCTGCAGCACTGGGATGGCGACAGGTTCGTGATCCATCCGCTGACCGAAAACGAACCCTCCGGCTCGGTCTCGCGTGTCGATTTCGCGGTGGGCGCGGACGGCAGGGCGACGGCGCTGACCATCGAGCATCTGGATCACGCCGGGCTGGGGCGGTTCCAGCGCCGCGAGTGAGCGGAACGGCCGGCGCGCCGGCGCCGGGGCGCAAAATGTAAAAAACTTTCACATCGCCCCTTGCAATGGCCCCGGCGCGCTCCGATCTAACTCGATGTGAAAGGCATTCACATCGCATCTGATCTGGAGACACCGACAATGACCACGCTTACCGACCCGGCCCCGGCGTTTTCCCGTCCCGGCTGGTTTTCCCGGACCGAGGCCTGGCTCGACAACAGGGGCAAAGGCGCCTGGATCGCTCTCATGGTCCTGGGCTTCATCGTCTTCTGGCCCTTCGGCCTCGCCATCCTCGCCTATATGATCTGGAGCAAACGCATGTTCAGCAATTCCTGCAGCCGCCGGCAGGCCCGGCATCGCCGTCACTTCGACGAATTCAGCAACGGCATGCGCGCCATGGCGCCCAGCGGCAACAGCGCCTTCGACGCCTACAAGGCCGAGACCCTGCGCCGGCTGGAACAGGAGCAGACCGATTTCGAAGCCTTCCTGGAACGGCTGCGCGAAGCCAAGGACAAGGCCGAATTCGACCAGTTCATGACCGACCGCGCCCGCCGCGCCGCCGAGGAGGCCCGCGGCATGACCGACGCCCCGGCCGAGGAGCGCGGCGCGCTCTGAGCCCCCCGCAGCACGCCGTGCGCCCCGGCCCGTCCGGGGCGCGCGCGCGCGACCATGCCTTCCCCAGGACCCTGACCGATGTCCCATCTTCCCGACCCGTTCCGCCAGCCGCAGTTCTACGACGCGGTACCCGCCAAGCGCCTGATCGCCTGGCTGATCGACAGCCTCGTCATCGTCGCGCTCTGCGCCGGCGTGGTGCTGTTGACCGCCTTCGTCGGGCTGCTGATCTGGCCCTTCCTCTATCTGGTGCTGGGGTTTGCCTATCGCGTGGTGACGCTGGCCAACGGCTCGGCCACCTGGGGCATGCGCTTCGCCGGGATCGAGCTGCGCGACGACCGCGGCGCCCGGCTCGACATCGGGCTGGCGCTGGCGCATACGGCGGGCTACACGCTCAGCTTCGCGGTGCCGATCCTGCAGGTGATCTCGGTGGTGATGATGCTGACCGGATCGCGCGGCCAGGGGCTGACCGATACGGTGCTGGGCACCGTCGCGCTGAACCGCCGCGCCGCCCTGTGACGGTGCGGCCGCCGGCTGCATTCGCCACTTGGCGGGTTGCGAATCGGTTGTTATCATCCCGTCACAACCCTGCGGGAACCCCATGCGCCACACCCTGCCCATCGCGCCGCAATTCTATGTGACGGCCCCTCAGCCCTGCCCCTATCTCGCGGGCCGGATGGAGCGGAAGCTGTTCACCGCGCTGCAGGGCGAAGGCGCCGAGCGGCTGAACAATTCGCTGTCGCAACAGGGGTTCCGGCGGTCGCAGAACGTGCTCTACCGGCCGTCCTGTTCGGATTGCGCCGCCTGCCTGTCGGCGCGGATCGATGTCGCCGCCTTCCGCCCCACCAAGACGCAGAAGCGCGTGCTGCGGCGCAACGCCCATCTGGCGCGGCGCGCCACCTCGCCCTGGGCGACCGAGGATCAATATGCGCTGTTCCGCCGCTATCTGGACGCGCGCCACGCCGACGGCGGCATGGCCGACATGGATGTGTTCGAATTCGCCGCGATGATCGAGGAGACGCCGATCCGTTCGCGCGTGGTGGAATATACCGACCCCGAGGGGCGCGCGCTGATCGCGGTCAGCCTGACCGATGTGCTCGAAGACGGGCTGAGCATGGTCTATTCCTTCTACGACCCCACGCTGACCCAGGCCTCGCTGGGCACCTGGATGATCCTCGACCATATCGAGATCGCCCGCGAAAACGGCCTGCCCTATGTCTATCTGGGCTATTGGGTGCCGGGCAGTCCGAAGATGGGCTACAAGTCGAAGTTCTCCGGGCTCGAGGTCTATGCCGGCGGCCGTTGGCAGCCGATGCGCGACCCCGAGCTGTTCTCGGCGGCGGTGCATCCGCTCAGCACCGATCCGATCGCCGAACAGGTCGCCAATATCTCGCTGCCCGACCGGCGCCCGACGCGGGCCTGACCCGCGGCCGCGCCGCTTTCCCGACGCCCTGTCCGTCTCCGCACGCCCTCCGGCCGTCCCCCCTCGTCTCAGCGCCCCCCTCTCCAACCTCTCCCCCCGCAGGGGGAGAGGCAGGCGCTTGGCCCCGGGGACAGCCGCCCCCCCTTTTTCTGGCCGGAAAAATCCCGGGGTGAATGCGCCGCAGGCGCAGAGGGGCAGCGCCCCAGCCGGTCCGCCACCCA
>JBFXGQ010000067.1:0-12604 GCA_050177915.1 Pseudodonghicola sp.
GAGCGCGGCGAACCGTTCGGCGCTGGTGGCGTGGCCCCAGAACAGCGGGCCCTCGGGCCGCGGCGCGGGGGGCTCCTGCGCCGGCTGGGCAGACCGCCACGACAGCGCCCGATAGGTCGCAAGTCCCAGCGACAGCCGCAAGGGATCAGCCCAGCTCTTCGGTGGCCGAGGTTTCCCGCTCTTCGTCGCGCAGCCGGTTGATATGGGCGATGTAATAGCGCATGTGGGCGTCATCGACGGTGCGCTGGGCCTCGGCCTTCCAGGCGGCATAGGCCGAGGCGTAGTCGGGGAACATGCCGACGATATGGATGTCGTTGACGTCCTTGAACTCGCTTCGGGACGGATCGACCAATTCGCCTCCGAAGACCAGGTGCAGGCGCTGGGCCATGGCAGTATCCTTTCCGCATGAGGCCGTTTCGGGTCGGGCGCACCCTACGCTTTGGGCCGCGGGGGTCAAGGTGCCGGGTGGGCGTGCTGCGGCAGCACCAGCGGCTCGGGCGCCAGCGCGGCGGTCAGCCGCGCATGGATGGCGCCGCCGCCGGCGATCACGCCGTTCAGCTGCGGCCGCGGGTTGTTGAACCGCAGCGGCGCGCCGGTGCGGTCGGTGCAGCGCGCGCCGGCCTCGTGCAGGATCAGATCGCCGGCGGCGATGTCCCATTCCCAGCTGGGCCTGAGCGTCAGCATGCCGTCGTAGCGGCCCTGCGCCACCAGCGCCATGCGATAGGCGAGCGAGGGGCGATAGGCGCTCTTGAACCCCGGAAAGCCGCCGCGCCAGTGCCGGGGATCCAGATTGGGCCGGGTGGCGAGGATCTTGGCCTCGGCCAGTTCCCGGGTCTCGCCGGCGCGGATCGGTTCGCCGTTCAGCCGGGCGCCGGCGCCGCGCGCTGCGGAATAGAGCAGATCGCGCATCGGCAGGTAGATCACCGCCGCCGTCACCACGCCGTGTTCGGCCACCGCCAGCGCATGCGCCCAGGTGCTTTCGCCCTCGGCAAAGCTGCGGGTGCCGTCGATCGGATCGACGATGAAGACCCTGTCGTGCCCCAGCCGGTCGGCGTTGTCCTCGGTCTCCTCCGACAGCCAGCCGTAGTCGGGCCGGGCGCCGCGCAGCCGCTGCTCCAGCATGTCGTTGACGGCCAGATCGGCCTCGGTCACCGGGCCGGCGCCTTCGGGCTTGTCCCAGCGGCGGGCCTCGGGGCCGCTGTAGCTGCAGGCGATCTCGCCCGCCGCGCGCGCGGCCTCGATCAGCAGGGTCAGGTCAGTTTCCGGCAAGCGTCATTCCTTCGATCAGCAGCGAGGGCACCACACGGGACAGATAGGAACGCGCGTCGTTCGCCGGAATGATCCGCAGCAACATGTCGCGGAGATTGCCGGCGATGGTGCATTCGTTGACCGGATAGGTGATCTCGCCGTTCTCGACCCAGAAGCCCGCGGCGCCGCGCGAATAATCGCCGGTATTGGGGTTGATGGTGGAGCCGATCATCGAGGTGACCAGCAGCCCGGTGCCCATGTCGCGCAGCAGATCGGCGCGGCTGGCGGTGCCCTGGGTCAGCGCGATGTTCCAGTTCGCCGGCGCCGGGCCGGAGGAGACGCCGCGCGCGGCGTTGCCGGTGGGCGCCATCCCCAGCTTGCGGGCACTGGACAGATCCAGCGTCCAGCCGGTCAGCACGCCGTTCTCGACGATGGCGCGGCGCTGCGTCGGCAGCCCCTCGGCGTCGAACGGGCGCGACCCGGCGATGCGCGGGCGATGCGGATCCTCGATCACCGACAGATGTGCCGGCAGCACCTGCTGGCCCAGATCCTCCTTCAGCCAGGAGGAGCCGCGCGCCACCGCGGCGCCATTGGCGGCGGCCAGCAGATGCCCGATCAGCGAGGCGGCGATGCGTTCGTCGAACAGTACGGGATAGGTGCCGGTTGCCGGCTTGCGCGCGCCCAGCCGTTCGGCGGCGCGTTCGCCGGCGGTGCGGCCGATCTCCTCGGGGCTGCGCAGGTCGGCCTGATAGGTGCGGCTGTCGCCGTCATAGTCGCGCTCCATCCCGGTGCCGGTGCCGGCGATCGCCACGCAGGAGGTCGACCGGCTGGTGCGCAGGTAGCCGCCGGAGAACCCGTTGGTGGCGGCCAGATGCACCTGGTGCCGGCCATAGGCGGCGCCGGCGGATTGCACCTGGCTGACGCCAGAGATCGCCAGCGCGGCGGCCTCGGCGGCGATGGCATCGGCCTGCAGCGCCTCGGGCGCGGGTTCGGCGGCGGGATCGGCCATCTGCAGTGCCGCCATGTCCCAGTCGCCGACCAGCTGGTCGGGATCGGCGAGGCCGACATAGGGATCCTCGGGTGCCTCGGCGGCCATGGCGACGGCGCGTTCCGCCATCGCCGCCAGCGTGTCCGCCCGTGTGTCCGAGACCGAGACCATCGCCTGCCGCTTGCCCAGCAGCACCCGCAGCCCCAGATCGGTGCTTTCCGACCGTTCGGCCTTTTCCAGCGCACCGGCGCGGATGTCGATCTCGACCGCGCCGCCGCTGACGACGATGGCATCGGCCGCTTCGGCGCCGGCGCGGCGGGCGGCGGTCAGCAGGGCGTGGCAGAGTTCTTCGGGGGATTGGGTCATGGGCGCTCTTGCTTGCGGATGCTGGGGACGGGCCTGTGGCACAGGAGGTAGCCGCGGAACGCCCCCGCCGCAAGAGAGCGGCCCGAAAACGGGGCCGGCGCCGAAGGTCTTCGGACCGGCCCCGCAGCTGTTGCGGTTACTTCAGGCGCTGGCCGTTGGCCAGGATCTGGCGCTGATGGTTGATCTCGATATGCGAGTTCAGCGTGTCCGGCGCGTCGCCCGGCACCCCGATCATGCCCATCGTCATCCGCGCGCCCATGGCGTCCTGATCCGACATCAGCCCCATCTGGATCAGCTTGTCGATCAGACCGTTGGCGCCGACCAGCTTCAGATCGGCGGTGCCCTCCGGCGCCGGCACGCCGTCAAAGCTCTCCATATCGGTGTTGTCGAAGATGAAATCACCGGTGCCGGTCAGGCTGGCCCCCGCGGCCGAGATCTGCAGATCCTTGATCGTCAGCGCATTCAGCTCGCCCGGGGCGGAGTCGGATTCGGCGATCGCCGGGTCCAGCAGATCGGCCAGCAGCCGCACCTTGCCGGCCAGATCGACGACGATGGTCGCCGGATCGCGCGGCAGCACCGCGCCCGGATCGAAGATGCCCCACAGCTGTTCCGGCATGGTGAACTCGGCCAGCGTCAGACCGAAGGAGAACGGCTGTTCCTCGTCCGACCGGGCGAGCGGCAGGTCCAGCGCGAACCCGATCCTCTGCATCGCAAAGGAGATCGGGAAGGGCACCTCGGCGGTCTGCACGGTGATTTCGGTCTGATCCTGCGACACGTCATAGGAAACATGGCCGCCGTTCATCGCCACCGCGACCGCGCCCCCCTGCGAGGCCGAGGACAGGGTGAACTCCTCGCCCTCGCCCTTGCCGGAGGCGCTGCCGCTGCCGGCGCCGAAGCTGACGCGGGCATCGAAGCCGAAGCCGGCGCGCAGCATCTGGGACAGATCGTCGGCGTTCAGGTCGGTCGGGATGACGCTCTTGCTCTCGAAGCGGAGGTCCTGCACGCTGCCCTTGAAGGCGCCCATGTCCTCGGAATTGGGGTCCTGGAAGGCGAGATCGTAGTCCAGCATGTCGGCGCCGCCGGTCTGGTCGTAGCTGCGGTTTTCGCCGCGCAGCATATGGGTGCTGGTCGAGACATTGCGCAGCGTCGCGCCAGCCCGCATCGCCTCGGGCGGCAGCGGGTCGCCGTCCACCGTCATGCTGTCATAGGCGATGGTGGCGGTGGCCGCCTTGTAGTCCTGCGTCATGTCGCCCGGCGTGCCGGAGATCCGCAGCGAGGCGCCCGATTGCAGCAGGTTGAACACCGCCTTGACCTCGGCCTCGCCGCCGGTGGTGTCGATGCGGATCGGCATCCGCTCCGGCATCACCAGCGACACCGAACCGTCGCCGTTTTCGGTCAGCGCCAGTTCCTCGAGCCGGATCGAGACGAGGCCGCCGTTCTCGGGCAGCTGGATGGAGAGCGTCAGGTTGCGCACCGACAGGGTATTGCCGGACATGGATTCGTCGGCGGTCAGCTGATAGCCGGTACCGGTCATGTAATCGCGCCAGTCCGACCACACGTCCCGCGCGGTCAGATCGGCCAGCGCCACCTGCGCGGAGCACGACAGAATCAGTGCCGCAGCCGACCCGCGCATAAGATAAGCCTTCATGAAAAGGTCCTCCTGGGAAACTTCGGCGCCATCGTCCGCGGTTGGACACGGGGCGTCAAGGGGAACTCAGGGGCTGCGGGGCTCCTCGCAGGGCGGGGGCGGGGCTGGACCCGCGCCGCCCCGCGCAGTACCAGTGAAGGCAACGGATTTGCTGGGATAGGCGCATGGATATGACGGGGAAGACGGTTCTGATCACCGGCGCGAGCCGGGGCATCGGGGCCGAGGCCGGGCGGGTTTTCGCCGCAGCCGGGGCGAATGTGATTCTGCTGGCGCGCAGCGCCGATGCGGTGGCCGCGCTGGCGGCTGAGCTGGGCCCGCGCGCGGTAGCGCTGGGCGGCGATGTCGGTCGCTATGCCGATATGGACGCGGCGGTGCAGACCGCGGTGGACCGCTTCGGCGGGCTCGACGTGCTGATCGGCAACGCTGGGGTGATCGACCCCATCGTCCATCTGGGCGGCGCCGATCCCGAGGCCTGGGGCCGCGCCGTCGACATCAACCTCAAGGGCGTTTTCCACGGCATGCGCGCGGCGCTGCCGGTGATGCGACAGGCCGGTGGCGGCACCATCCTGACCGTCAGCTCGGGCGCGGCGCATAGCCCGCTGGAGGGCTGGAGCGCCTATTGCGCCTCCAAGGCCGGGGCGGCGATGCTGACCGCGGCGCTCGATCTGGAGGAGCGCGGCAACGGCATTCGCGCCATGGGGCTGAGCCCGGGGACGGTGGCGACCCAGATGCAGCGCGAGATCAAGGCCAGCGGCCTCAACCGGGTGAGCGAGCTGGACTGGTCCGACCATATCCCGCCCGACTGGCCGGCGCGCACGCTGCTGTGGATGTGTTCGGACGATGCCGACGATTTCATCGGCACCGAGGTTTCCCTGCGGGACGAGGCGATCCGTCGCCGGGTGGGTCTGGCATGATCCGGCTGGACAAGGAAGACGGGCTCTGGATCGTCACCATCGACCGGCCGGAAAAGGCCAATTCGCTGACCGAGGCGATGCTGGAGGAGCTGGCGCGCATCGCCGAGAGCGCCACCGAGGCGCGCGCGCTGATCCTGACCGGGGTCGGCAAGGTGTTCAGCGCCGGCGCCGATCTGGACGCGGCGCGGGCGGGGCTGGCCACCTCGGACCTGTGGGAACGGCTGTCGGGCGCGATCGCGGCGCTGCCGGGGCTGACGGTGGCGGCGCTCAACGGCACGCTGGCGGGCGGCGCCTCGGGCATGGTGCTGGCCTGCGATCTGCGCATCGCGGTGCCCGCGGCCAAGTTCTTCTACCCGGTGATGAAGCTGGGCTTTTTGCCGCAGCCGTCGGACCCGGGGCGGATGGCGGCGCTGATCGGGCCGGCGCGCACCAAGCTGATCCTGATGGGCGGCCAGAAGATCACCGCCGAGGAGGCCTATCAGTTCGGCCTGATCGACCGCATCGTCGAACCGGAGAGCCTGATCGAGACCGCCCGCGCGCTGATCGCCGACAGCTGCGCCGCCGATCCGGCGGTCGCCCGCGGCATCGCCGCGCTGTGCCGGGGCGCCTGAGCCTTCGGGCCGGGGCGCCTGCGGCCGGCTGCGGGCGCCTCCGGCGGGAGTATTTGGGGCGAGAAGAAGCCGGCGGCGGCGCCCGGGCGATCAGCGATGGCGGCGCTTGCCCGGGATCTTCGAGCGAAAGCCGGGCGGGCGCCGCTGCACCCAGGCGATGAAGGTCGCCAGCCGCGGATGGCTTTGCAGCGCCGCGATGGTGCTGTAATCGCGGGCCAGCTCGGCTTCGGTCAGGGTGGCGTGGATCTCGCGGTGGCAGATGTCATGCAGCAGGACGGTCGGGCCGTGTTTTCCCCCTTTCAGCCGCGGCACCAGATGGTGCAGGCTTTGGGGCAGCCCGGGCGGGATCGGGCGGCCGCAGAGCGGGCAGATCGGATCGGGGGTGGAAGCGGGCATCGGGTTGGACAGAACGGTTAGGAACTGGTGGACAAGGTGACGGAACGGACGGAGGGCGGCAAGCCCCGCGCGGTGGTGATCGGCGGCGGCCCGGCCGGGCTGATGGCGGCCGAGATGCTGGGGCGGGCCGGGATCTCGGTGCTGGTGGCCGAGGCGCGGCCGTCGCTGGGTCGCAAGTTTCTGATGGCGGGGAAATCCGGGCTGAACCTGACCAAGGACGAGCCGGCGGACCGGTTCCTGGCCGCCTATGGCGGTGCCGCCGACTGGCTGGCGCCGATGCTGGCGGAGTTCGGACCCGGCGAGGTGCAGAACTGGGCGCGCGGGCTGGGGCAGGCGGTCTTCACCGGCTCGACCGGGCGGGTGTTTCCCGAGGCGATGAAGGCCTCGCCGCTGCTGCGCGCCTGGCTGGCGCGGCTGGAGGAGCTGGGGGTGCGCCGGCAGACGCGCTGGCGCTGGACCGGCTGGCGCGGCGCGGCGCTGTGCTTCGACACCCCCGAGGGCGCGGTGGAGCTTGCGCCCGAGGTCACCATCCTGGCGCTGGGCGGGGCGAGCTGGGCGCGGCTGGGTTCGGACGGCGCCTGGGCGCCGCTCTTGTCCGCCCGCGGGGTCGAGCTGGCGCCCTTCGCGCCGTCGAACGTCGGTCTTCTGGTGGTCTGGTCGCAGCATATGCGGGCGCGGTTCGGCGATCCGCTGAAGGGGGTGCGCTTTACCGCCGGCGCGCTCAGTTCGCGCGGGGAGGCGGTGATCTCGGCCCGTGGGCTGGAGGGCGGCGGGCTCTATCCGTTGACCCCGGCGCTGCGCGCCGGCGCGCCGCTGACGGTCGATCTGCTGCCGGATCTCGATCTCGATGCGGTGGCGGAGCGGCTGGCGCGGCCGCGCGGCAAGGCCAGCATGGCCAATCACCTGCGCCGGGCGCTGCGGCTGGACCCGGCGCGGCTGGCGCTGGTGATGGAGTTCAGCCGGCCGCTGCCGGCCGATCCCGCCGCGCTGGCGCGCCGGATCAAGGCGCTGCCGGTGCATCACGCCGGGGTGCGCCCGATGGACGAGGCGATCTCGACCGCCGGCGGGGTGCGGCGGGCGGCGCTGGACGACGATCTGATGCTGCGGGCGCTGCCGGGCATCTATTGCGCCGGCGAGATGCTGGATTGGGAGGCGCCGACAGGCGGCTATCTGCTGACCGCCTGTCTTGCCACCGGGCGCTGGGCGGGCCGCGCCGCGGCGGCCCGTCTGCACGCGCGGGACGCGATCCGCTCGGGCGCCGCCTAGGCGCCGCTCAGGGCGCGGACCCGGACGAAGGCCGGGCGGTCGCGCAGTTCCTTGGCATAGGCGGCGAGGGTTGCGTTCTCGACCGGGAACTTGGCGCCATAGGCCCAGTTCAGGCAGTGGACGCAGAGGATATCCGCAATGGTCATCCGGTCGCCCTGCAGGAACGGCCCGACGAAACGCTGTGCCAGCCGGTCGAGGTTGCGGGCGAATTCCCACTTCAGGCTGTCGGAGACCTGCGGCACGCGGCGGTCTTCGGGCAGCACGAAGCTGTGCCGCGCGGCGGTCCACAGCACGGCGTCGAATTCGTCCAGGATCGTATGGGTCAGCGCGTCCTGGCGGGCGCGGTCGACCGTGCCGGCGGGATAGGTGAGCTGGCCGTGCTTGTCGGCCAGATAGGTCATGATCGCCGCCGAATCGGTCAGCACGGCGTCGCCATCGACCAGGATCGGGATCTTGCCCGAGGCGTTCAGCGCCAGCGCCTCGGCGCTGTGCGGTTTGATTTCGTGAAGTTCATAGGGCTGGCCAAGCTCCTCCAGCGTCCACAGGACGCGGAAGGCGCGGCTTTGGACGCTGCCGTAGACCTTGTACATGGTTGTTCCTCTCTGCTTCCCGGCGCAGTCTTGATCTGGAACCGGCGCCGCCGCAAGGCTTGGTATTGCGGCGGCACGAGACCGAGGGGCGGGCAGGACGGAGGATGCGATGTCACGGCTGACACGACGGATGGCGCTGATCGGCGGTGGGCTGGCGGTGGCGGGGCTGGCGGCCGACACCGCGCGGCAGCTCAGGCGGGGCGGCTATCGGGCGGCGCTGGCCCGGATGGCGGCGCCGCTGCCCGATGCGCCGCAACTGGCCGATCTGCTGCGCTACGCCACGCTGGCGGCGAACGGGCATAACACCCAGCCCTGGCGGTTCGCGGTGACCGAGGGCGGCGTGATGCTGCGCCCCGATCTGCTGCGGCGGACCCCGGTGGTGGACCCCGACGATCATCACCTGTTTGCCAGCCTCGGCTGTGCGGTGGAAAATCTGGCCATCGCCGCGCGGGCGCGGGGGCTGGGCGGGCTGGTCGGGGCGGAGACGCCGGAAGCGGGGCTGGCGGTGGATCTCAGCCCCGGCGCGGCGCAGGCGCAGCCGCTGCTGGAGGCGATCCCGCTGCGGCAATGCACCCGCGGGCTCTATGACGGCAGCCCGCTCGGCAAGGAGGAGGCGGCGCGGCTGGTCGCCGCGGCGGCCGCCCATGGGGTCGAGGCGCTGGTGATTGCGGAGAAACCGAAGGTCGAGGCGGTGCTGGGGCTGGTGCTGGAGGGCAACGGCATTCAGATCGCCGATCCCGACTTCGTGCGCGAGCTCAAGGCCTGGGTCCGCTTCAACCCGGTGCAGGCGGCGCGCAGCGGCGACGGGTTGTTCACCGGCGCCTCGGGCAACCCGTCGCTGCCTGGTTGGCTGGGGCCGCGGCTGTTCGACCTGGTGTTCACCGCCGGGGCGGAGAACGACAAATACGCGGCGCAGGTCCGTTCCTCGGCGGCGCTGATCGTGCTGGTGGCGCCGGAAAACACTCCGCGCGGCTGGGTGGCGGCGGGGCGCGCCTGCCAGCGGCTGATGCTGCAGGCGACGGTGGAGGGGCTGAAATGCGCCTTCCTCAATCAGGCGGTGGAGGTGCCGGCGATGCGGGCCGAACTGCGGTCGCTGCTGGGGCTGGGCGAGCGACGGCCCAATCTGGTGCTGCGCGTCGGCCGCGGGCCGGCGATGCCGCGGTCGCTGCGCCGGCCGGTGGCCGAGGTGCTGGACGGCTGAGCCGCAGGCTCAGCGCTTGCCCAGCATCGCCAGCCGGATCAGCGTGCGTTCCATCACCGCCATGGCGGGCGCCGTCTGCGCCGCCGAGCGCAGCTCAAGATCGGTGTCGGTCAGCAGCGTCAGCGCGGTTTCCAGCCGCATGGCACCCCAGTTCTGCGCCTGCCGCACGATCTTGTCGCGCCGCTTGCCATAGGCCGGCGGGCGCAGCCGGCCGACGCCCGCGGCCGGGCCGCCAGGGTCGGCGGCAGCGGTGTAGAGCGTGCGGAAATGCCGGGTCGCCCCGATGCACAGCGACACCGCATTGGTGCCCTGCGCCTGCAACCGGCGCAGCAGCGGGCCGATCTCGCCGCTGCGGCCCTCGGCCACCACATCGAACATGTCGTCGAGCGCGGCCTCGGTCGAGCGCGGCGCGCAGGCCTCGATATCCTCGAGGCTGAGGGGGCTGTCGTCGCGGAACTTGTAGAGCGCGAGCTTCTCCACCATGCGGGCGAAATCGCCCGGCCCCAGCTCGTTCGCCAGATCGGTGAGCGCGGCCATGGAATCGCGCGGCACGTCGCGGATCTTCTCGGCGGCCAGCGTGCGTTCGATCTCCTCGCGCGACGGGGGATCGTCGTAGAGACCCACCGCATAGGCGTTCGGATGCCCCTCGAAGGCCTTGCGCAGTTTCGACGTGGCCTTGAGCGCGCCGGCGGTGACCACGATCTGCGCGTCGCCCGGGGCCCAGTCGCGCAGCGCGGTGTCGACGGCGGCGGCGACAGTGTCGGTGGCATCCTCGACAAAGACCGCGCGGGCGCCGGGGAAGAATCCCACCGCCTTGACCGCGTCCAGCAGCTGCGCCGGGTCCTTGCGCAGATCGCCGCCCTGCAGGCGCGACAGGCGCATCTCTTCCTCGGCGTCCGCGCCCAGCAGCGCCTTGAGCATCTGCTGCCGTTTCAGCGCCACCCGCATGGCGTCGGCGCCATAGATCAGCAGCCCGGCGCGGGAGGGGTCGGGTTTGGCGAAATAGCGCTCCGCATCGCGGGTGCTGAGCTTCATGCCGCCAGGCCCGGCGTCGCGTAGAGCCGGGTCACGATCTGGTCGGCGAGGATGGTCATCAGCCGCTCGCTGGCGTCGCGTTCGCCGGCCAGCGTCTCGACGGTGGAGCCGGTGGCGGAATAGCCGGTGAAATTGTCGACCTGACCCGAGGCGGCGATGGTCCCGGTGGCCAGCGCGGTCAGCGTATACTCCACCCGCCCCACCAGCGAATAGCGGGTGGTCTCGTTGGTGGCGGTCACCGCCTGACCCTCGGACTTGGTGGTCAGGGTATAGCGCAGCTCATAGGCCGGCGCGCCGGCGGGACGGCCCAGCCGGTCCTCCAGCGTGCGCACCAGCAGATAGCTGTCGGGGCTCTCGGGCTCCTGCACCCGGACCCGGCCGCGCAGCGCGGTCCCGGCACCGCCGGGACCATAGACCGGGGTAAAGCCGCAGGCGGCGAGCGCCAGCGGCAGGATCAGAAAGGTTCTGCGGTCAAACGACGACATTCACGATCCGTCCGGGGACGACGATCACCTTTTTCGGCGCTGCCCCGTCCAGCGCCTTCTGCACAGCGTCCACTGCCAGCGCGGCTTTTTCAACCTCTGCCTTGTCCATGTCCTTCGGCACGCTGATTTCCGCCCGCCGCTTGCCGTTGACCTGGATCGGCAGGGTGACGGTATCGTCCACCAGCATCGCCGCGTCGGGCTTCGGCCAGGGCGCGGTGGCGATCAGGCCTTCGCCGCCCAGCATCTGCCAGATCTGTTCCGACAGGTGCGGCGTCATCGGTGCCATTAGCTGCGCCAGCGTCAGCGCCGCCTGCCGTTTCGCCGCACCGCCGGCATTCGACCGGGCCAGCGTGTTGGTGAAGGCATAGAGCTTGGCGATCGCGGCGTTGAAGCCGAAGCTTTCGACCCCGCCGGTGACGTCATGGATGCATTTGTGCATCTCGCGCAGCAGGGCTGCGTCGTCGTCGGTCGCGGGCGCCTCGGCGTCGATCTCGGCGGCCAGGCGATAGACGCGGCTCAGGTGCTTGAACGCGGCCTCGGCACCGGCGGCGGTCCATTCCACGTCCCGCTCCGGCGGGCTGTCGGACAGCACGAACCAGCGCGCGGTATCGGCACCGAACTGGCTGATGATTGACACCGGGTCGACCACGTTCTTCTTCGATTTCGACATCTTGGCCGAGGGGATGATCTCGACTGTCTCGCCGGTGGCCCTCAGCTTGCCGGCCTCGACCTCCTCGGGCAGGTGATAGACCGGGCGGTCGTTGGCGTCGCGGGTTTGGTAGATCTCATGCGTCACCATGCCTTGGGTGAACAGCGCGTCGAAGGGTTCGATCGCCTTCTTCGGCAGGTGGCCGGTGATATGCATCGCGCGGGCGAAGAAGCGGGAATAGAGCAGGTGCAGGATCGCATGCTCGATGCCGCCGATATACTGGTCGACGTTCATCCAGTATTCGGCCTCTTCCGCCACCGTCGGGGTATCGGCATGCGGTGCGGTGAAGCGGGCATAGTACCAGGACGAATCGACGAAAGTGTCCATCGTGTCGGTTTCACGCCGGGCCACGCCGCCGCATTTCGGGCAGGCGCAGTCGCGCCAGGTCGGGTGGCGGTCCAGCGGGTTGCCGGGGATCGAGAAGTCGATCGGCTTGCCGCCCTCGTCATAGGGCAGCTGGATCGGCAGGTTTTCCTTTTTCTCCGGCACCACGCCGCAATCAGGGCAATGCACCACCGGAATCGGACAGCCCCAATAGCGCTGGCGGCTGAGGCCCCAGTCGCGCAGGCGGAACTTGGTGACACCCTGGCCCCAGCCCGCGGCCTCGGCCTGATCGATGGCGGCGTCGACCGCCTCCTCGCCGGTCTGCAGCTCGGCGCCGGCGAAACCGCGGATATAGCGGACCTTCTCGGACTTGGTCGGCACGAAGGCCTCGCTCAGCTCCTCGCTGCCACCCTCGGCGGCGACGAAGGTCGCCTTGATCGGCAGGCCGTATTTGCTGGCGAAGTCGAAGTCGCGCTGGTCATGCGCCGGGCAGCCGAAGATGGCGCCGGTGCCGTAATCCATCAGGATGAAATTGGCGATCCAGACCGGCAGCTCCCAGTTGGGATCGAGCGGATGCTTGACCCGGATGCCGGTGTCGAAGCCCAGTTTCTCGCCCGTCTCGATGGCCTCTTCCGTGGTGCCGCCCTTGCGGCATTCGGCCACGAATTCAGCCACTTGCGGGTTGTCGGCCTCAAGCGCCTTGGCAATCGGGTGATCCGGCGAGAGGCCGACGAAACTGGCGCCCGTCAGGGTGTCGGGCCGGGTAGGATAGACCTCGATCGGCGCGCCACCAGTGGTGCGGGCGAAGGAGAGTTGCTGCCCG
>JBFXGQ010000068.1:0-12404 GCA_050177915.1 Pseudodonghicola sp.
TAGAAATCCTCGCCGGCCGAGTTCTTGCCGGGGCCGGCGTGGTCGCGGCCGACGATGAAGTGGGTGCAGCCGTGGTTCTTGCGGATCAGCCCGTGCCAGACCGCCTCGCGCGGGCCGGCCATGCGCATCGCCAGGTTCAGCAGGCTCATGGTGGTGGTGGCCGCCGGGTATTTGTCCAGCACCGCCTCATAGCAGCGCACCCGGGTGAAGTGATCGACGTCGCCCGGCTTGGTCATGCCGACGACCGGGTGGATCAGCAGGTTGGCCTGGGCTTCGCGCGCGGCGCGGAAGGTCAGCTCCTGGTGGGCGCGGTGCAGCGGGTTGCGGGTCTGGAAGGCGACGATGCGGCGCCAGCCCAGCTTGCGGAAATAGGCGCGCAGCTCGTTGGGCGTGTCGCGGCGGGCGCGGAAATCGTAATGCACCGGCTGCTGGATGCCGGTCACCGGGCCACCCAGATAGACCGCACCGGCGGTGTTGTGCAGGTAGTTGACGGCAGGATGCGCGTCGTCATCGGCGCCGAACACCTTTTCGGCCTCGCGCGCCTTGTTCGGAACCCAGCGGTCGGTCACCGTCATGGTGGCCAGGATCACGCCTTCCTGATCGCGCAGCGCGATATCCTCGCCGATCTCCAGGCCCTCGGCGAATTTCTCCGACACGTCCAGCGTGATCGGCATCGGCCACAGCGAGCCGTCGGTCAGGCGCATGTTCTCGACGACACCGTTATAATCGGCTTCGGACAGAAAGCCCTTGAGCGGGTTGAAGCCGCCGTTCATCAGAAGCTCCAGATCGCAGATCTGGCGCGGGGTGAGGTCGAGGCTCTTGAGGTTCGCTGCCTCGAATTTCAGCTTCTGGGCGGAGTCATAGGAAACGTACAGCTCAGGGATGGGAGCCAGATTGCTAAGCATCGTCATTTCAAATCTCTCGGTTGCGGTTCTGTGGCGCGGGCCCGGTGGTCCGGTCGCGCGCGGCATAGACCCGGAACCGGTTGGAAGTCCAGCAGCCGTGGACGGTTTTCGGCTGGGTGAGGCCGCGCTGACGCAGAATCCGCGGCATTTCGCCGGTTTCGGGGCCCTTCGCGCCACCGATCGCCCCGTGGTGGTGCCGCTGCGGCAGGTTCAGGCGGCAGCGGCGCCGGCAGCGTCCAGCAGCGGCTCCAGCTCCTCGCCGCTGCGCAGCGCCAGCGCCGCCAGCGGCGCCGGACGCCCGCGCAGATCCAGCTCGATCAGGTCGAGCCCGGCGGTGTCGATGCCGGCGCTGCGCAGCAGCGGTTCCGAGATCAGCAGCTCCACCCCCAGATCCTTGGTCCGCCCCTCCAGCCGGCTGGCGGTGTTCACGGTGTCGCCGATGATGGTGCGCGGCGCATTGCCGGCGGCGCCGATCTCGCCCAGCACCAGATCGCCCAGATGCAGCCCGGCGCCGATGTGCACCGGTGCCACGCCCTCGGTCCCGAGCCGCGCGTTGAAGGCGGCGAGCGCGGCACTCAGCCCGACGGCGGCATGCAGCGCCGCCAGGGCAGAGCTGCGCGCGTCCTCGGTCTCGAACACCGCCAGCAGCCCGTCGCCGAGGTATTTGTCGATGCTGCCGCCGGCGGCGATGATCGGCGGCACGATGGCGTCGAAGAACCGGTTGAGCAGGAACACCACGTCATAGGGCAGCTGGCCGGTGGTGCGCGCGGTGAAACCGCGCATGTCCAGAAACAGGATCGCCAGCCGCCGCTCCTGCCCCTGGCTGGCATGGGCCCGGCCGCGCTTGCCGTCGGGCAGGAAGACGCGGAACACGGTGGCGGGGTGCACCGGCCGGATCTGGCAGGCCAGCCGGGTGTTGGGCCCGGCATTGACCGCGCGCAGGCTGTTGAGCTCGGCCGGGGCAGGGGGGTGCAGATGCTCGGCCCCTTCCTCGATCACCACGCGGCAGGTGGTGCAGCGACCCCGCCCGCCGCAGAGCGCGGTATGCGGCACCCCGTGCAGCCGCGACATCTCCAGCAGCGTGAGACCGCGCGGCGAGGTGATCGCGGGTCCATCGACATAGCGCACGCGCACCGACCGGCGGCGGCGCAGCATCCGGCGGCCGAGATGGATCAGCGCCGCCAGCGCCAGCAGGGCGAGAAAGACGGTCCGGCCGGTCTGCTCATAGCCGATCAGGGTGCGAAAGGCCGGCTGGTCGGGCCAGTGAAACAGCGCCATCGCGGCGGCGCGGGCCTCGGGGTCGGCGAACAGCGCCCGCATCCGCCGGCCCTCGGTCAGGAAGCCCGCCAGCGCGAAGGCGGGGACCAGCACCGCCAGCCCGGTCAGATAGGGCGCCGCCGCGCGCCACCAGGGTTTGACCCGCAGCCAGATATGCAGCCCGATGCAGCCATGGGTCCAGACCAGCAGCAGCAGCAGCGCCTGTTGCCAGCCGTCCGGCGTGTTCCAGATCAGGACGATGAGATAGTCCATCTTGTCGTTCACGCCATAGAGCGTATGCGCGAGGCGGGTGTGCACCACATGGGCGATCAGAAACAGCGGGATCAGCAGGCCGAGCCCGAATTGCAGCGCGTTCCACAGCGGCATCCGCAGGGTGCGCCGGCTGGCCAGGCTGTAGAGCGCCAGCGCCACATGCAGCAGCAGCGCGCCGTGCAGGATCACCGTGCCGGGCAGGCTGCGGGTGACGGTCTGGCGCAGCGCCTGCCCGGCGTCGAGCCAGCGCGGCGAGAACAGGCCGAGGCCGATGTTCAGGAAGTGGGTCAGCGCGAAGATATAGAGCACCAGCCCGCTGCCGATGCGCAGCCTGGTGACCCAGTTCCCCCGCCAGAGGATACCCAAATGCCCGGCCTCCCTGCTGCGCTGCCGCCGACCGAAGACTGTGCCGCGAAACGGCGGCGGGTCAAGGGCCGGAACGGCGGCGGGCGACGAAGCGACGGGGCGGGCCGCAATTGCGCCCGGATTGCGGCGGACTGCCGCGATTGCCCCGGTCCGGCCCGAAAACGGCGCCGAAATTTCCCCCGATCGGCCGCATGGCCGCCCGAATGGCCGATCAGATTGACCGCAACGAACCGGCTGCGGCGGACCGCGGTCTCAGGCAGGAGCAGAGAGAATGAAAAAGACGTCACGCTTCATCAAATCGGTCATCGAAACGTCGAAAGCCGCCGAGACCGCCTTGCCCTGGGCCCGACAGGGCCGCAAGTCCCGGGCCGAGTGAGCCCGCGGGCGCGGCGCGCCCGACCGTGAAACGGCTGTGTCTTGACGAGTGTTGCTATCCCTTCCGGCCCGGTCCCGCGTCACGTGTCGGGACGGGCCGGAGAATCGGTTCATGGCGGAAATGTGGCGGAATTGCCCGATTTCGTTGAAACAATGCCCTGTGATTTCAGGGCATTGATGCGTCCGTTAACCGAGATGATGGCAATTCTTTGACAATTCTAGCTAAATTTTGGCAAAACCCTCCCCGTTACAGATGTTGATCACACTTACCTGTGTCCATCTGTCGTTGTCGGTGGGGGCCGGCGCAGATGCGACCCTGTTAGAAAAGGGCCGGTTAGATGACGATTATCCCCCATTCGCTTGCGCGCGCGGCACGCAATGCCGTCGAGATTTCCCCGCTGCTGCAAGATCCCGCCGCGCTGCGCGCCCGGACCCGGCCGCAGCTGCGCCGCTATGACGTCAGCGTTCTGGCGCCCAATGGCGACATCATGGACAGTCGCCATATCGCGCCGGCCCTGCCGCTGTTCGAAAACGCCTTCTGCGCCTTCACCCGCCGCTCGATGGTCGAGACCGACTGCGGCCCGGTCGCGGTCGAGGATCTGCTGCCGGGCGACCGGATCGTCACCCGCGACGGCAGCGCCCAGCCGCTGCTGTGGAAGGGCAGCACCATGGTGGTGCCGGGGCGTCCCGACGCCAAGGGCCGCTATCACCGGCTGACCCGGATCATGGCCGACAGCTTCGGCATGCAGATGCCGATGTCCGACGTGGTGGTCGGCCCGGCGGCGCGCATCCTGAAGACGCCGGTGCACTTGCGCGCCCTGGCCGGCGGCCAGCCGCTGCTGACCCCGGCGCAGGATTTCGTCGACGGCATGAACGTGATCGAAACCGCGCCGCCGACCGCGGTGCAGGTGTTCCATCTGGCGCTGGCGCGGCATGCGGTGATCCGCGTGGGCGGGCTGGAGTTCGAAACCTACCACCCCGGCGTCAACGCGCTGCGGATGATCAGCCCGGCCATGCGCCAGGTCTATCTGGATCTGTTCCCGCATATCGCGGAACTGCGCGACTTCGGCCCGCAGATCTTCGCCCGGACCGGCGATGGCGAGATCGACGCGCTCAGCGCCTGATCTCCTCGGGGCCTGATCTCCTCGGGGCCTGGGCTGCGGCTCAGGCGCTGCGGCTCAGCCGCTCTTCCAGAACGTCGAAGGGAACGCCGGCGTCATCCTTGGCGCAGCGGATCACCAGCGAGGTCTTGACGCTGGCCACATTCGGCGTGGTCAGCAGCTCTCCGGTCAGGAAGCTTTGAAAGCTGCTCAGGTCGGGGGCCACGCATTTCAGGATAAAGTCGACCTCGCCGTTCAGCATGTGGCATTCGCGGACCAGCGGCCAGTTGCGGCAGCGTTCCTCGAAGGCGCTGAGCTCGACCTCGGCCTGGCTGTCCAGGCCGACCATGGCAAAGACCTGAACCTCGAACCCCAGTTCGCGGGCGTTCACATCGGCGTGATAGCCGCGGATCAGCCCGGATTCCTCAAGTGTGCGCACCCGCCGCAGACAGGGCGGGGCGGATATGCCGACGCGCTTGGCCAGCTCAACGTTGGTCATCCGGCCATCGGCCTGCAGTTCCGAGAGGATCTTGCGATCAATCGGGTCGAGTCTTGTGGTCGCCATGAAACGCTCCCCTAAAGTTGCGTTTCTTATAGCAGCGCGCCGGCTGCGCGCAATAATGTTTCGCTGCGACGCAATATTGCGCCATGGCTTCCCCCCCGGATGCCGCGATCCTGTGCAATCGCGCGGCGCCGGCGGCGCGGATATGGGGGCTTTAAGCCCCGCAGCCCGCCGTCTATATCCGGATGGACTGTGGCGGCCGGGGCCGCCGCGCTGCTGATCTGCGGGGACATCATGACTGAGACGCGCCACACCAAGGTTCTGATCATCGGCTCGGGTCCGGCGGGCTATACCGCCGGCATCTACGCCAGCCGCGCCATGCTGGCGCCGATCCTGGTTCAGGGGATCGAGCCGGGCGGCCAGCTGACCACCACCACCGAGGTCGAGAACTATCCCGGCTTCACCGAGGTGCAGGGCCCCGACCTGATGGTGAAGATGCAGGAACATGCCGCCGCCATGGGCTGCGAGATCGTGGGCGACATCATCACCGATCTGGATCTTTCCAAGCGTCCCTTCACCGCCAGGGGCGACAGCGGCACCACCTATACCGCCGATGCGGTGATCCTGGCCACCGGCGCGCGGGCCAAATGGCTGGGGCTGCCGTCGGAAGAGGCCTACAAGGGCTTCGGCGTCTCGGCCTGCGCCACCTGTGACGGCTTCTTCTACCGCGGTCAGGAGATCGTGGTGATCGGCGGCGGCAATACCGCCGTGGAAGAGGCGCTGTTCCTGACCAACTTCGCCTCGAAGGTGACGCTGATCCACCGCCGGGACGAGCTGCGGGCGGAAAAGATCCTGGTCGACCGGCTGATGAAGAACGAGAAGATCGTGCCGCTGTGGCATCACGTGCTGGAAGAGGTGGTGGGCGAGGACACCCCCAAGGGCGTCACCGGCATCAAGGTCAAGGACGTGCGCAGCGGCGAGGTGTCTGAGATCCCCTGTAAGGGCGTCTTCGTGGCCATCGGCCATGCGCCGGCCTCCGAACTGGTCAAGGACCAGCTGGAGCTGCACCACGGCGGCTATGTGCAGGTCAAGCCGGGCTCGACCGAGACCAGCGTGCCCGGCGTCTTCGCCGCCGGCGATTTGACCGACCACAAGTACCGCCAGGCGGTGACCAGCGCCGGCATGGGCTGCATGGCGGCGCTCGACGCCGAACATTGGCTGGCGGCGCAGGAAGACTGATCCGGGCGATGCGGCGCGGGGCGGATCGTCCGCCCCCGCCTCAGGCGCCGGCTCAGAGCCGGATCGCAGAGATCAGCCGGCCGTAATCGGCCTCGCCCAGATGGGTGCTGCGGCGATAGGAATAGAAGCGGTCGGGGTCGGAATAGGTGCAATGGCGGGTCCATTCCGCCGCGCCTACCCCGGCCCGGCGCAGCCGGTGCAGGCCGAAGCCCGGCAGGTCGAACAGATAGCGGTCGCCAGCGCCATTGGCGAAGAACCGGGCGCTCTCGGGATCTTCCATCATGAAATCGTCGAAGAACTCCGGCCCGACCTCATAGGCGCGCTGCGAGATGGTCGGCCCGATCACCGCTACGATATCGGCGCGGTCGGCGCCCAGGGCCTCCATCGCCTCGACGGTGGCCTCCAGCACGCCGTCCAGCGCCCCGCGCCAGCCGGCATGGGCGGCGCCGATCACGCCGGCCCGGTGGTCGGCGAACAGCACCGGCTGGCAATCGGCGGTCAGCACCGCCAGCGCCACACCCGGCGTCGCGCTGACCAGCGCATCGGCGCGCGGCCGGTCGGCCAGCGGCCCGGTCACCGTCACCGCATCGGCGGAATGCACCTGATGCACGGTCACCAGCGCCTCGGGCTGCAGATCCAGCGCGCCGGCGACGCGGGCGCGGTTGATCGCGACCGCCTCGGTCTGGTCGGTCGATCCGGGGCCGCAGTTGAGCCCGGCGAAAACGCCGGACGAGGCACCGCCACGGCGGGTGAAGAACCCGTGGCGCAGCGGGGCCAGGGTGTCGGAGGTGAGGATTTCCAGCGTCATAGGTCCAGTCCGGGCGGTGGGGTGGTTCGGGAAGGGAAGAGGCCGAGCACCTTGAACAGGTTTCCCATTTCATCGGGGTGCGTCAACCGGCGATGTGCCTGCACCAGATCGTCCAGCGCCGCGCCGGAGAGACCGCGCGCCAGCGCCTGGGCGCGGGGCGTGATGCCCAGCCGTTCCAGGAAAATGCCTTGCGGCGTCAGCCGGCTATGGCCGCAGCCGGCGGCGCGGGCGGCCTCGGCCAGCACTTCGAAATCCACATGGGCGGTCAGGTCGGCGGCGCCGGGATCGGCCAGCGGATCGGCGGCCTGATGCGCTTTCAGTGCCTGTAGCGTATCGCCGAGCGAGCGCCAGTCGCCATAATCGACGATCAGCGCGGCGCCGCCATGGGCGGCGATTCGGCCGGCGATGCGGGCGGTGATCAGTGGTGCGGCCTCGCAGAGCTCGACCAGATCGCCGTCGCGGGTATCCTCCAGCCGGTGCGCCAGCGCCGGCTGATCCGCCAGCGGCCCCAGGCCGAAGGCGAGGGTGCCGTCGCGCAGCCCCACCAGCCGTTCGCGCCAGCCGGCGCCATCGCGCAGGAACTGCCGGATCGGCAGGGCGTCGAAGAATTCATTGGCGATGACGAAGAGCGGCCGGTCGGCCGGCAGCGCCTCGACATCCTCCAGCCAGCGCGGCGCATGATCCCTCAGCGCCGCCGCCTGGGCCGCCCGCAGGGTGGGCGAGGCCTCGATCAGGCAGAGCTCGGCGCCGGCGAGGAACCCCGGCACCGCGCGGGCGGCGCGCAGGGCGTCGGCCATCAGCGTGCCGCGTCCGGGCCCGAGCTCGGCCAGGGTGAAGCGGTCGGGCGCGCCCTGGTCCAGCCAGCATTGAGCCAGGCAAAGACCGATCAGCTCGCCGAACATCTGGCTGATTTCCGGTGCGGTGGTGAAATCGCCGCGGACCCCCAGCGGGTCGCGGGTGGTGTAATAGCCGAACTCCGGGTGCAGCAGGCATTCGGCCATATAGTCCGAGATGCGCATCGGGCCGGCGCCGCGGATACGCTCGATCAGCCTTTCGCGCAGGCTCATGCCGCCCCCCGCCGTGCGCGCAGGGCAAAGAACAGCCCCAGCGCGATCATCGGCAGCGACAGCAGCTGCCCCATGGTCAGCCCGTAGCCCTGCAGATGCAGCGCCAGCCCCAGCGGATTGCCGGGCGTGACGAATTGCGCGTCGGGCTGGCGGAAGAACTCGACGATGAAACGCGCCAGACCGTAGCCGCCGATGAAGCTGCCCAGTACCAGCCCGGGCCGCCGCAGCGCGCCGTGGCGATAGACCAGCCAGAGCAGCAGCGTGCCGAGGATCAGCCCCTCGAGCCCCGCCTCGTAGAGCTGCGAGGGATGCCGGGCGCAGAGCCCGATCACGCCGGGGCAATCCTGTGCCGCGGCGCCGGGAAAGATCACCGCCCAGGGCAGATCGCTGGGCCGGCCCCAGAGCTCGGCATTGACGAAATTCGCCAGCCGCCCCAGCAGCAGCCCCGGCGGCACCGTATGGGCGATCAGATCGGCGGCCGACAGCCGCGCGATGCCCTGCCGTCCGGTATAGATCCAGGCCGCCAGCACCACCCCCAGCAGCCCGCCGTGGAACGACATGCCGCCCTGCCAGACCATCGGGATCTCGGCCGGGTGGCTCAGGTAATATCCGGGCTGGTAGAACAGCACGAAGCCCAGCCGCCCGCCCAGGATGACGCCGAGGATGATCCAGGTCAGCAGATCCTCGATCTGCTGCGGCGTCATCGGTGCGCGACCGTCGGGCCAGAGCGTGGCGCGCCCCACCGCGCGCAGCGCCAGCCGCCAGGCGATCAGGATGCCTGCGATATAGGCGAGCGCGTACCAGCGCAGCGCGAATTCCATGCCGAACAGCGTGAACGAGACCAGCTCGGGGGACAGATCGGGGAAGGGTATGACAGCCTGCATATGCGTCTCCTTGCCTCTGGCGGTGGGGCGAAGTCAACCTTGCCGCTTGGCCGCGTTCCGCCCATATAGGGGGCAACCGCGACACGGAGACAACAGATGCAGACCCGCAACAAGATCCTCGACGATATCTCGCAGCTGATGACCAACGCCATGGGCGTGGCGCAGGGCGCGAAGACCGAGGCAGAGACGGCGCTGAAGTCCATGATGGACCGCTGGCTGGCCGACCGCGATTTCGTCACCCGCGAGGAATTCGACGCGGTGCGCACCATGGCCCAGAAGGCGCGCGAGGAGAATGCCGCGCTGTCGGCCCGGATCGCCGCGCTGGAAGAGAAGCTGGGCAAGTAAGCCCGGCGCGCGCGGCGGGGCAGGGGCTCAGGCCGCGCGCCAGAACACCGGGGTGAGCAGGACCAGAACGGTCAGCAGTTCCAGCCGGCCCAGATACATGCCCACCGCCAGGATCAGCTTGGCACCCTCGTGCAGGGTGGCGAAATTGCCCGCCGGCCCGATCAGAGTGCCGACCCCGGGGCCGACATTGGCCACCGCCGTCAGCGAGCCGCTGAGCGCGGTCAGGAAATCCAGCCCGAACATGTTCAGCACCACCGCCATCACCATCACGGTGGCGAAGTAGAAGGTGAAGAACGAGATCACCCCGGCGGTGACATCCGGCCCGATCGGCCGCCCCTCGTACCGCGGCACCCGCACCAGGTGGGGCGTGCGGATCCGCGCCACCGCCGCCGCCGCCAGCCGGAAGAACACGATCCAGCGCATCATCTTTGCCCCGCCCGCGGTCGATCCGGTGCAGCCGCCCACCGCGGTGATGCCGAAGAAGACTGCCACCGCGAAGGGCCCCCACAGGGTGTAATCGGTGCTGGCATAGCCGGTGGTGGTCACCACCGAGACGACGTTGAAGGCGACCTGACGGAACGCCGGCTCGACCTCCATGTCGTTGACCAGCACCAGCCAGCCGGTCAGCACCAGCGTCACGCCACCAAGGAAATAGAGCAGCACCGCAACCTGTTCGCTGGCCAGGTTGCCGCGCAGGATGGCGCGGATGTACCAGGCGAAGGGCAGACCGCCGAGCGCCATGAAGGCGGTGGCGGTATATTGCAGGAACGGGCTTTCGAAATGGCCGAAGGAGGCGTCGTAATTCGAATAGCCGCCGGTGGAGAGCGTCGTCATCGCATGTACGGTGGCGTCGAAGAAGGTCATCCCGCCCAGCATGTAGAGCAGGAAGCACAGCGCCATCAGCCCGCCATAGGCCGCCAGCGTCGCCAGCGCGAAGCGCGCCGCGTTGGCCAGCTCCTTTTCCCCCTGTTCCGAGCTTTCGGTGCGAAAGAGCTGCATGCCCCCCACCTTGAGGACCGGCAGCAGCGCCACGCCGGTCACCACGAAGCCGATGCCGCCGATCGCCTGCAGCACCGCGCGCCAGAACAGGATGCCCCTGGGGGTCTGGTCCAGCCCGCTCATCACCGTCGAACCGGTGGTGGTGATGCCCGACATCGATTCGAAGAAGGCATCCACCGGCGTCAGCTGCCAGAAATAGAGCGGCAGCGCGCCGCAGAGCGCGGCGGTCATCCAGACCGAGGCGGTCAGCAGGAACCCGTGCGAGGGGCGCAGGTCGTCATGCGGCTGGGCGCCGGCGATGGCCACCGCGCCGCCCAGCATCCCGGTCAGCACGAAGGCCTCGCCAAAGGCGGGCGCGGTCGCCGGGAACAGCAGCGCGGTCAGCGCCATCAGCCCCGCCATCGCCAGCATGGCGACGCTGTTGATGAAAATGACAAAGCTCATCCGCTGTCCGGGGGCCCTCCGGCGCCCGCCCGTTGCGTTTCCTCTGCCGCCAATAGCCCATTGTTGCGGGGAAATGACAAGACGCAGCGCCGCCGCAGCCGTCCGGGTGTGGCGCCCGCACCCGCTTGACGCACCGCGAATTCCACCCTAGGCGAAGAGGGTCGAAAAGATTTGAGGCCGGTGTGGTTATTCCGGCCCCCGCACCCGCGGGATGCAGTCGTGCACGCACGAACCCACGGCACCACCCTTGTAAACGGATGGTGCTGTCGGGGATCGCAGGGACTGCAATGGTTCGCGTCCTCCTGCCTCAGCATCATCCCTTCGGAGACGAACAGATGATGGACAAGAAGACCTTGCTGGTGGCGCAACTGATGATCACCCTGCTGATGGCGGGCTCGATGTCGGGGATCATGTCGGCGGTGGGCATGGGGCTGACGCACGACTGGCTGAGCAGCTGGCCGAAACAGTTTCTCATTGCCTGGCCAACCGCCTTCGTGATGACCCAGATCTTCAGCCGGGTCGGATTCGCGATCGCGTTCCGGATCGTGCCGCGGCGCGGCTGACCGGACCCTGGGCGCGCGCCGCGACCGCCGCGCGCGCCCGCCGGGGTCAGAACCGGGCTTCGAGCCGCAGATAGACGCTCCGCCCCGGTTCGTTGACCTGCGTCACCGTCGGGTCGAAGACGTTCGACCGGCTCAGGTGGTTGGCATAGGTCTTGTCGAGGACGTTATCGACACCGGCCAGCAGCACCGTGTTCTCGGTCAGCTCATAGCTGCCGAACAGGTCCAGCGTGGCATAGCCCGGGGTCTGGCCGGGGTCGCGCGCCGGGTCGATCCGGTCCTGACCCATCGCCCAGTTGACCCGGCCGCCGGCGCGCCAGGCGTCCTGCCCGTAGGAGAGGCTGACCTTGCCCTGCAGCGGCGGGATCTGCGCCAGCGGCCGGTCGTCGGTCTCGTTCTGGCCGCGGGTATAGGTGGCGTCGCCCGCCACCAGCCAGCCGCCGCGCGACCAGCTGGCCTGCATCTCGACCCCGGAGAGCTGGGCCGAGACATTGCGGTAGAAGGTCAGCCCCGGCGTGGTGAACTGGTCGCGCAGGATGTAATCGTCGACGCGGTCGACATAGGCCGCGGCGGTCAGGCTCCAGCTGTCGCGCACCGTCTCGATCCCGAGATCGAGCTGATGGTGCTTCTCGGGCGCGATATCGGGGTTGCCGACCCAGCTGGGCACGCCCATGCTGCCGCGCGCCATGGCGCGTTCGTTGGCATCCGCCGTTCGCACCGACCGCGACAGCCCGGCAAACAGGGTGACGCCGGGGTTCAGCTCATGCTCCAGCCGGATCAGCCCGCCGAAGTTGTCCTCGGTCCGCGCGTCGTTGAAGGTGGTGCCGTAGACGGCGGTGTAATAGACGTTGGGCACCGTGGCGGTATAGCCCGGCATCCCCGCCGCCGCGCCGGCCTCGGCCTTCACATGATCGTAGCGGAAGCCCAGTTTCAGTCTGGTCTTGCGGTTCAGCTCGGTCTCGGTCTCGGCATAGAGGCCGGTCTGGGCGATGGTCACATCCGGCCAGCTGAGCGTCGAGGCATTGGCGATATTGCCGGCCTCGATCACCGCGATCGGCCCCATGAAGCCATAGGCCATGCGGGTGTTCGACTGGAAGTCGACGCCGATCCTGGCCTTGGTGGCGCCGAATTCGAACTGCCCCTCCAGCTTGCCGCCATGGGTGTCCGTGGTGGTGGGCGACCGCATCCCCATCATCGCCGAGGGATTGCGCAGCGAATAGTTGTCCATCACGTGATCGACGTTGGCGACGAACAGGTTGCCCTCGACCCGCCGCAGCGCG
>JBFXGQ010000069.1:0-12368 GCA_050177915.1 Pseudodonghicola sp.
CGGGGCGCTGGTGCTGCTGGCGCAATCCGAGACCGGCTATGAGCATCTGATGAAGCTCAACTCCTGTCTCTATCTGCGCGGCGACGGCCAGTTGCCGCATGTGACGATGGAGGATCTGGCGGCCCATTGCGACGGGCTGATCTGCCTCTCGGGCGGGCCGCTGGGGCCGGTGGGCCAGCTGCTGCAGCAGGGCCGTCGCGACGAGGCCGAAGCGCTGATGCGGCGGCTGCACGGGCTGTTCGGCGATAGGCTCTATGTCGAGCTGCAGCGCCACCCCGGCGAGGATGGCCAGCCCGAGGCCGAGCGGCTGACCGAACGCGGCTTCGTCGAGATGGCCTATGCGATGGACCTGCCGCTGGTCGCCACCAATGACGTCTATTTCCCCACCCCCGACATGTACGAGGCGCATGACGCGCTGATCTGCATCGCCGAGGGCGCCTATGTCGATCAGGCCAATCCGCGCCGGCGGCTGACCGCGCAGCATTACTTCAAGTCGCAGCAGGAGATGATCACCCTCTTCGCCGATCTGCCCGAGGCGATCGAGAACACGGTAGAGATCGCCCGCCGCTGCGCCTTCATGGCCTACAAGCGGGCACCGATCCTGCCCAAATTCGCCGATGACGAGGTCGAGGAACTGCGCCGTCAGGCCAAGGAGGGGCTGGCGCGGCGGCTGGCGGTGATCCCCCATGCCGCCCCGGTGGAGGAATACGAAAAGCGCCTCGCCTTCGAGATGGGCATCATCGAAAGCATGGGCTTCCCGGGCTACTTCCTGATCGTGGCCGACTTCATCAAGTGGTCCAAGGACAACAACATCCCGGTGGGGCCGGGGCGGGGGTCGGGCGCCGGCTCTCTGGTGGCCTATGCGCTGACCATCACCGACCTCGATCCGCTGCGCTACTCTCTGCTGTTCGAACGCTTCCTCAACCCCGAACGGGTGTCGATGCCCGACTTCGACATCGACTTCTGCATGGACCGGCGCGAGGAGACGATCCGCTACGTGCAGCAGAAATACGGCCGCGACAAGGTGGGGCAGATCATCACCTTCGGTGCGCTGCTGTCCAAGGCGGCGGTGCGCGACATCGGCCGGGTGCTGCAGCTGCCCTATGGCCAGGTCGACCGGCTGTCCAAGCTGATCCCGGTCGAGGGCGTCAAGCCGGTGTCGATCGAGAAGGCGCTGAAGGAGGAGCCGCGCCTGCGCGAGGAGGCCCGCAACGAAGAGGTGGTCGACCGGCTGCTGAACTACGGCATGCAGGTCGAGGGGCTGCTCAGGAACGCCTCGACCCACGCCGCCGGCGTTGTGATCGGTGACCGGCCGCTGGATGAGCTGGTGCCGCTCTATCAGGACCCGCGGTCGGACATGCCGGCGACCCAGTTCAACATGAAATGGGTGGAACAGGCCGGTCTGGTCAAATTCGACTTTCTCGGCCTGAAGACGCTGACGGTGATCCAGAACGCCATGGATCTGATCTTCAAGTCCGGCCGGCCGCTGCATGTCGCCGCCGACGGCACCCAGCTCTATGAGCCCGCGGCCGGGGCGGAGAACCAGATCAACGCCATCCCGCTGGATGACGCGCGGACCTATCAGCTCTATGCCAATGCCAAGACGGTGGCGGTGTTCCAGGTGGAAAGCTCGGGCATGATGTCGGCGCTCAGGCAGATGAAGCCGACCTGTATCGAGGATATCGTGGCGCTGGTGGCGCTCTACCGTCCGGGGCCGATGGAGAACATCCCGACCTATTGCGACGTGAAGCATGGCCGCAAGGAGCTGGAATCGATCCACCCCAGCATCGACCATATCCTGGCCGAAACCCAGGGCATCATCGTCTATCAGGAACAGGTGATGCAGATCGCCCAGGTGATGGCGGGCTACAGCCTTGGCGGCGCCGACCTGCTGCGCCGCGCCATGGGCAAGAAGATCGCCGAGGAGATGGCCAAGGAACGCCCCAAGTTCGAGACCGGGGCGGCGCAGAACGGGGTCGACAAGAAGAAGGCCTCCGAGGTCTTCGACCTGCTGGAGAAATTCGCCAACTATGGCTTCAACAAATCCCATGCGGCGGCCTATGCGGTGGTCTCCTACCAGACCGGCTGGCTGAAGGCGAACCACCCGGTCGAGTTCATGGCCGGCGTGATGAACTGCGATATCCATCTGACCGACAAGCTGGCGATCTATGCCGAGGAGGTCCGCCGCGGGCTGGAGATCGAGATCGTGCCGCCCTGCGTCAACCGCTCGCTGTCGACCTTCGACGTGGTGGACCAGAAGCTGGTCTATGCGCTGGGCGCGCTGAAGAACGTCGGCCACGAGGCGATGGAGCTGATCGTGCAGGCGCGGCTGGAGGGCGGCAAGCCCTTTGCCACGCTCTACGACATGGCGCGGCGGGTCGACATGAAGAAGGTCGGCAAGCGGCCGCTGGAGATGCTGGCGCGCGCCGGCGCCTTCGACCAGCTCGACGGCAACCGCCGCCGGGTGTTCGAGAGCCTCGACACGCTGGTGGCCTATTCGGCGGCGGTGCACGAACAGAAGAACTCCAATCAGGTGTCGCTGTTCGGCGAGGCCGGCGACGATTTGCCGGAGCCGCGGCTGGCGCAGGTCAACGACTGGATGGCGGTCGACCGGCTGATGGAGGAGCAAAAGGCGATCGGCTTCTTCCTCTCGGGCCACCCGCTGGACGATTACAGCGCCGCGCTCAAGCGCAAGGGCGTCTCGACCATCGCCGAGGCGCAGGCCAAGGCGGAACGCGACGGCGGCGCCATCGTCAAGGTGGGGGTGATGGTCTCGGGCTTCCGCGAGATGAAGAGCTCGAAGGGATCGCGCTATTTCCGCATGAACATCTCGGACCCCACCGGCCAGCTGGCCGGGATCGCCATGTTCGCCCGCGAGGAGAAGGACCTGATCGCCGCCCGCGACGTCTTCGAGAAGACCGACAAGGTGGTGGCGACGCTGGAGGCGCGGTTCAACGACGGCCAGTTCGACCCGACGATCCGCTCGGTCGCGCCGGTGGAGAGCGCGGTGGCGCAGGCGGGTGCCACCGGGCTGCGGGTGTTCCTGGAAAGCCCCGGCGCGGTCGAGACGGTGGCGACCATCCTCGAGGATGCCGCCCAGGCGGCGCGCGGCGCGGCGCGGGGGCCTGTACAGCTGTGCCTGATGGCGCCCGGGCTGCCGGGCGAGGTCGAGATGGATCTGGGCCAGGACTTCGCCATCAATCCACAGATCAAGGGCGCGCTGAAGAGCCTTGATGGCGTGCTCTCGGTCGAGGAGATCTGACGCCGCAGGCGGTGGCGGTCGCCCCTGCGGGGCGCGGTGGCGGTCGCCCCTGCGGGGCGCGGTGGCGGTCGCCCCTGCGGGGCGCGGCGGTGGTCGCCCCTGCGGGGCGCGGCGGTGGTCGCCCCTGCGGGGCGAGGCCTCCGGCGGAGGTATTTGGGCCAAGATGAAAGGGGGCGGTCGCTCCGGTCGTGCCGAGGCTCAGGAACGCGGCTCAGTAGTGCGGCCTAGTAATGCGGAGGCCGTTCGTCGCCCAGGATCACGCCGCCGCTGCCTTCGGCCTCGCGCGCGGCCTCGCGTTCCATCAGCATCTGCACCCGGCGGGTGAGCCGGTCGATCTCGTCCTGCTGGCGCGCCACCACATCGTTCAGGTCGTCCACGGTGCGGATCAGATGGGCGAGCTTTTCCTCGATATGCTGCATCGGGATCTCCTTTCCCGACGCAATAGGCCGGCCGGCGGGCGGGCGCAACGTCACAGTTTGCCGGCCTTGCCAGCGCGGCGACGGCCGGGGCAGGCTCAGGGCGGGAGAAGGAGGACAGAGATGAGCATCCAGATCGAAACCGACGGGGCGGTGCGGATCATCGCCATCGACCGGCCCGAGGCGCGCAATGCGGTGAACCCCGAGACCGCCCGGGCGCTTTATGACGCGTTTCTGGCCTTCGAGGCCGATCCGGCGCTGGCGGTGGCGGTGCTGACCGGCAGCGGGGGCAGCTTCTGCGCCGGTTTCGATCTGAAGGCGGCAGGCTCCGGCGCCGCCGACGGCTGGCTGGCCGGGCTGGAGATCCCCGGCGACTGGACCGATCCGATGGCCGATCCGCGCCCCGGCCCGATGGGGCCGTCGCGGCTGCTGCTGTCGAAGCCGGTGATCGCGGCGATCGAGGGGCATGCGGTCGCCGGCGGCATGGAGCTGGCGGCCTGGTGCGACCTGCGGGTGATGGCGGAGGATGCGGTGACCGGCGTCTTCTGTCGCCGCTGGGGCGTGCCGCTGATCGACGGCGGCACGGTGCGGCTGCCGCGCATCCTGGGGCAGGGACGGGCCAACGACCTGATCCTGACCGGGCGCCCTGTCGGCGGCGCCGAGGCGCAGGCGATGGGCTTTGCCAGCCGGCTGGCGCCGCCCGGCCAGGCGCTGGCGGTGGCGCGGGATCTGGCGCAGGATCTGGCGCGGTTTCCGCAGGGCTGCCTGCGCGCCGATCACCTGTCGGCCCGGATGCCGCCGGCCGATCTGGCCGCAGCGCTGCGCCGCGAATGGGCCTCGGCCGCGCTGTTTGCTGCCGAGGGGCGGGCAGGGGCGGCGCGGTTCGCCGCCGGCAGGGGGCGCGGCGGGACCTTCGGCGACCTCTGAGCCGGGCGCTCAGGGGCGTTCGGCGAGAAAAACGTCAAAACCGCGGGGCAGAAGCCGGCCGTGGCGGCGCGCCCGCCTTGCCCCCCGGGGGGGCTTGGGATAGACCGCGCCGCGACACGCAATGTGCAGGAGCCCGCGATGGCCAAGCCCAAGAAACAGCCCCGCCCCAAGGCCGAGACGCCGAAGGGGTTCCGCGACTATTTCGGCGCCGAGGTGACTCAGCGCAGCGAAATGCTGCGCGCGATCGCCGGGGTCTACCATCGCTACGGCTTCGATGCGCTGGAATCGAGCGCGGTCGAGACGGTCGAGGCGCTGGGCAAGTTCCTGCCCGATGTCGACCGTCCGAACGAGGGCGTCTTCGCCTGGCAGGAGGCCGATGACGAGGGGCGCGGCGACTGGCTGGCGCTGCGCTATGACCTGACCGCGCCCCTGGCCCGCGTCTATGCCCAGCACCGCAACGATCTGCCGACGCCCTACCGCCGCTATGCGATGGGGCCGGTCTGGCGCAACGAGAAGCCGGGTCCGGGTCGCTATCGCCAGTTCTATCAATGCGATGCCGATACCGTCGGCAGCGGGTCGATGGCGGCGGATGCCGAGATCTGCGCCATGCTCGCCGACACGCTGGAAGAGGTCGGCATCCCGCGCGGCGACTATCTGATCCGGGTCAACAACCGCAAGGTGCTGAACGGCGTGCTGGAGACCATGGGGCTGGGCGACGACCTGGCCCGGCATGACGCCGTGCTGCGCACCATCGACAAGTTCGACAAGGTCGGCGAGGCCGGCGTGCGCGAGTTGCTCGGCAAGGGCCGCCTCGATGCCTCCGGCGCCTATATCGACGGTGTGGGGCTGAGCGATGCGCAGGCCGAGCCGGTGGTGGCCTTCCTCACCTCCAAGGGCGCTGATGCCGCCGAGACGCTGGCCAATCTGCGCGCCGCCGTGGGCGAGAGCGCGATGGGCGCCGAAGGCGTGGGCGAGCTGGAAGAGATCGCCGCGCTGCTGGCCGCCGGCGGCTATGGGCCCGACCGCATCGTGATCGACCCCTCGGTGGTGCGCGGCCTGGGCTATTACACCGGCCCGGTCTACGAGGCCGAGCTGACCTTCGAGATCTTCGACGAGAAGGGTCGCAAGCGGCAGTTCGGCTCGGTCGCCGGCGGCGGGCGCTATGACGATCTGGTCAAGCGTTTCACCGGCCAGAGCGTGCCGGCCACCGGCGTCTCCATCGGCGTCGACCGGCTGCTGGCGGCGCTGCGCGAGAAGGGGCGGGTGACCAGCCATGACGTGGGGCCGGTGGTGGTCACCGTGATGGATCGCGACCGCATGGCCGATTACCAGGCGATGGTGGCCGAGCTGCGCGCCGCCGGCATCCGCGCCGAGGTCTATCTGGGCAACCCCAAGAACTTCGGCAACCAGCTCAAATACGCCGATCGCCGCAACTCTCCCATCGCCATCATCGAGGGCGGCGAGGAGAAGGCCGCCGGCATCGTCCAGGTCAAGGACCTGATCCTGGGCGCTGAGATCGCCGAGAGCGCGACGCTGGAGGAGTGGAAGGAACGCCCGAGCCAGTTCGAGGTGGCGCGCGGCGATCTGGTCGCCAAGGTGCGCGAGATCCTGGCGGCGCAGCAGGGCGGGCAGGGCTGATGGAGGATCGCGCCAAGACGCTGGCGCGCGCGGCCGACCTGCGCGCCTATTTCGAACAGGCCGGCGCGCTGCCGGTCGAGACGCCGGTGCTGCAGCCGGCGGAACTTCTGCTGGACCTTTATGGCGAGGATATCCGCGGCCGCGCCTATGTGACCTCGGACGCGCTCAGGGGCGAGCAGATGCTGCGCCCGGATTTCACCGTGCCGGTGGTGCAGATGCATATGCGCCACGGCGCCGAGCCTGCGCGCTATACCTATGCCGGCGAGGTGTTTCGCCGGCAGGAGCATGACCCGGACCGGTCCAACGAATACATCCAGGTGGGCTACGAGGTGTTCGACCGCGCCGATCCGGCGGTGGCCGATGCCGAGGTCTTCACACTGATCGCCGGTGCGCTCTCGGGGCTGCACCTGCGGGCGGCGACCGGGGATATCGGCATCCTGATGGCCGCTGTCGCCGGGCTCAACACCACTGCGGCGCGCAAGGCGGCGCTGATGCGGCATATCTGGCGGCCGCGCCGGTTCCGCGCGCTGCTGGACCGCTATGCCGGCCGCAGCCCGGTGCCGCCGGCGCGGGCGGCGCTGCTGGCCGCTGCCGACCCGATGGAGGGCGCGGGGCCGGAGATCGGCCGCCGCAGCCGCGCCGAGATCGCCGCGCGGATCGAGGCGCTGCGCGCCGATGCCGCCGCGCCGCCGATCTCGGAGCACGAGATGACCGCGCTGGAGACCCTGCTGGCGGTGCGCGAAACCCTGCCCTTCGCGCTGGAGCATCTGCGCGACGTGGCGGTGGACCTGCCGCAGATCACCCCGGCGCTGGACCGGCTGGAGGCGCGGACCGCGGCGCTGGCGGCGCGCGGCGCCGATGTCGACAGCCTGGAGTTCGAGGCGAGCTATGGCCGCACCTCGATGGAATATTACGACGGTTTCGTCTTCGGCTTCTACGCCGCGGGGCGCGCTGATCTGCCCCCCGTGGCCACCGGCGGGCGCTATGACGCGCTGACCCGGGCGCTGGGCGACGGGGCTGAGATTCCGGCGGTGGGCGGCGTGCTGCGCCCCGGGCTGATGCTGGAGCTGCAGGAGGCCGGGCAATGACGCTGAAGCTGGGCGTGCCGTCCAAGGGGCGGCTGATGGACAAGACCTTCGAGTGGTTCGAGCGCCACGGCATCCGACTGACCCGCACCGGGTCGGACCGGGAATATGCCGGCGCCGTCGACGGCATCGGGGGCGTGGCGCTGGTGCTGCTCTCGGCCGGCGAGATCCCGCGCGAACTGGCCGCCGGCCGCATCCATTTCGGCGTCACCGGCACTGATCTGGTGCATGACAAGCTGCCGCGCTGGGAACAGCAGGTCGAGGAGGTCGCGCCGCTGGGCTTCGGCCAGGCCGATCTGATCCTGGCGGTGCCGCGCTGCTGGGTCGATGTCGACACGCTGGACGATCTCGACGCCGCCGCCGCCGCCTTCCGCGCGCGCCACGGTTTCCGGCTGCGGATCGCCACCAAGTACCACCGGCTGGTGCGGGAATTCCTGACCGATGCCGGCGTCGCCGACTATCAGCTGGTCGACAGCCAGGGCGCCACCGAGGGCACCGTCAAGAACGAGACCGCCGAGGCGATCGCCGATATCACCTCGACCGGCGAGACGCTGCGCGCCAACCACCTGAAGATCCTCAGCGACGGTCTGGTTCTGCGCAGCCAGGCGACGCTGTGGCGCAGCCGGGTGGCGGACTGCTCCGGCGCCGACCAGGCGGCGATGGCCGAGCTGATGCGGCGCGTCGATCACTGACGGGCACTGACGGGCACTGACGGACATTCCTGACGGGCAGGGGGGGCGGTTCCGTCCCCCGCCGCTTGCGCGCCCGCGCTTTCATCTTGGCCCAAATACCTCCGCCGGAGGCTTCGCCCCGCAGGGGTGATCCTCTGGCGCCAGACGCAGGCGGCAGGGCTCAGAGCACGCCGATCTCGGCCAGGGCGCGGTTCAGCTCCTCGGGCAGGTCGTCGTCCTGGGCATGGCCCTCGGGCAGGTCGGCGGGCGAATCCTCGGGCGCCAGATAGCGCCAGCCCTGGAACGGGCGGCGCGGCGCGGCGCGGGTCAGGACGACCTGCGGGTCGAGCACGATGGCGCAGCGGGCGATGCCATCGCCGCCGGTGACCTCCTCCAGCCCCAGCACGCGCTGGCGCGCCAGCACCATCCCCTTGAACACCCAATAGAGCGAGCCGCCGTCGAGCAGCTCTGCCGCCCTCTTGGGCCACATGCGGGTGATGTGGCGCGGCAGCCCGTCGGGCCAGCTGTGGCGGGTTTCGGCCTGCCAGTCCAGCAGATCCTGCACCTGCTCGGCACCGACGCAGAGCTTGATGAGGTTGACGGTATCGCCCACGTGAGTCTTCCCTTTTCTTGTCCGTATATTGTAGTCTTCGAAGTCTGGAATTCAAACTGTTGTGGGTTTCCTTCCCGGCGATTGGATGTCATTGCGCGGAGCCGCGAGCTTTCCCTCTGTGTTATGATGATTCCCGTGGGGATGTTGTATCTTGGGTTCCCTCGCCACTGAAATGACCTCTGCCAAGGACCACCGCCATGACTCGTTTCGCTGCCCCGATCGCCGAACAGATCTGGGATATGAAGTATCGCTTCAAATCCTCCGACGGCGAGCCCATCGACGTGAGCGTCGAGGACAGCTGGCGGCGCATCGCCCGCGATCTGGCCCGGATCGAGCAGGACCCCGAGCTGTGGGAACAGCGTTTCTACGAGGCGCTGGAGGATTTCAAATATCTGCCCGCCGGTCGCATCACAGCCGGCGCCGGCACCGCGCGCGAGGTGACGCTGTTCAACTGCTTTGTCATGGGCACCGTGCCCGACAGCATGGCCGGCATCTTCGACATGCTGAAAGAGGCGGCGCTGACCATGCAGCAGGGCGGCGGCATCGGCTATGACTTCTCGACCATCCGGCCGCGCGGCGCCGCTGTGGCCGGGGTGGCGGCGGATGCCTCGGGGCCGCTGTCCTTCATGGATGTCTGGGACGCGATGTGCCGCACCATCATGTCCGCCGGCTCGCGCCGCGGCGCGATGATGGCCACCATGCGCTGCGACCACCCGGATATCGAACAGTTCATCTCGGCCAAGTCCGACCCGGCGCGGCTGCGCAATTTCAACATGTCGGTGCTGGTCACCGATGCCTTCATGGCGGCGGTCAAGGCCGACGGCCCGTGGGAGCTGAAATTCGGCAACAAGGTCTATCACACCCTGCAGGCGCGCGACCTGTGGAACAAGATCATGCGCGCCACCTATGATTATGCCGAACCGGGCGTGATCTTCATCGACCGCATCAACGCGATGAACAACCTGGCCTATTGCGAGACCATCGCCGCCACCAACCCCTGTGGCGAGCAGCCGCTGCCGCCCTATGGCGCCTGCCTGCTGGGCTCGATCAACATGGCGCGGCTGGTGCGCGATCCCTTCGGGCCCGAGGCGGCGCTGGATCTGGACGCGCTCGGCGATCTGGTCGCCACCGCGGTGCGGATGATGGACAACGTCGTCGACGTTTCGAAATTCCCGCTGCCGCAGCAGGCCGCCGAGGCGCAGGCCAAGCGCCGCATCGGTCTGGGCGTCACCGGGCTGGCCGACGCGCTGCTGATGGTGGGGCTGCGCTATGGCTCCGACGCGGCGGCGGCCCAGACCGAGGCCTGGCTGCACCAGATCGCCCGCGCCTCCTACCTCGCCTCGGTGGAGCTGGCGAAGGAGAAGGGCGCCTTCCCGCTGTTCGATGCCGACAAATACCTGGCCAGCGGCTCGCTCACTCATATGGACGCGGATGTGCGCGCGGCGATCGCCGAACACGGCATCCGCAACGCGCTGCTGACCTCGATCGCGCCGACTGGCACCATCAGCCTCTATGCCGGCAACGTCTCCAGCGGGATCGAGCCGGTCTTCGCCTATACCTATACCCGCAAGGTGCTGCAGAAGGACGGCTCGCGCACCGAGGAGGAGGTGGTCGATTACGCCGTGCAGATGTGGCGCGACCTGAAGGGCGACGCGCCGCTGCCCGACTATTTCGTCAACGCCCAGACGCTCGCCCCCTCCGATCACGTCAAGATGCAGGCGGCGGCGCAGAAGTGGATCGACAGCTCGATCTCCAAGACCATCAACTGCCCCGAGGATATCAGCTTCGACGCCTTCAAGGACGTCTACCTGCAGGCCTACGAGACCGGCTGCAAGGGCTGCACCACCTACCGGCCCAACGATGTCACCGGCTCGGTGCTGAGCGTCAGCGAGAGCTCCGAGGCCGCCCCCGGCGAGGCGCAGTCCAAGGGCGCCGGCGAGACCGTGGCAGGCGCCGAGGTGGTCTATATGTCCGAGCCGCTGGACCGGCCGCAGGCGCTGGAGGGCAATACCTACAAGCTGAAGTGGCCCGACAGCGAGCACGCGATCTATCTGACCATCAACGATATCGTCATCAACGGCCACCGCCGCCCGTTCGAGGTCTTCATCAACTCCAAGAACATGGAGCACTATGCCTGGACGCTGGCGCTGACCCGGATGATCTCGGCCGTGTTCCGCCGCGGCGGCGACGTGAGTTTCGTCGTCGAGGAGCTGAAGGCGGTGTTCGACCCCCGCGGCGGCGCCTGGGTGCAGGGCAAATACATCCCCTCGATCCTGGCCGCCATCGGCGGCGTGATCGAACGCCACCTGGTCGCCATCGGCTTCATCGGCGGCGAGGGCATGGGCCTGAAGAGCGACCCGCAGGCGCAGGTCGTCAACCTCGACGCCCCGCGCGGCAAGGCCTGCCCGAGCTGCGGCCAATACGACATGCGGATGGTCGAAGGCTGCATGACCTGCGCCAGCTGCGGCTATTCGAAATGCGGGTGAGTGCGGCGAGACGGCAGTTGTTTGACCCACGATAAATTGGCCATTTCCGGGGTAATTTGACCATTCCGGCACAGGATTAATGACCATCGGCTGCGCTGCAGCCGGTGGTTTCTTTTTATATCAATGGCTTGCGGGAGTGACGCATTTGCGGCCTTTGATGTGCCGTCAGAACGCCTCGCCCAAGTGGGCGCCGTTGACGGCCAGTCGCGCTTTCGGCATCCCTCAGGGCCAATCCGGCCGGGTTCTTTCCAACATCTCCCTCCAGCAGAGCCTCTGCCCGAGGGCATGGCGCGATGCGCCAGAAAGGACCTCCATGACGAAGATCAAGTTCATCGATGCCCGCTTCGCCGATCCCGACGAGAACGAGTTCGCGCTCAAGCGCCGCTTCGAGTGGCACCTGCGCAAGCTCCGTGCCCTTCAGGACGGGGTATCCCCGAAGGTGCCGGGAGATTTCGAAGATGAATTGCGCTGGAACGAGGACCTCATTGCGGTGCATCTCTCGGAAAAGGACCGCAACAAGATGCTGTGCCGTGCGCGCCGGGTCATGGGGGCGCGGGCCAAGGCTTCCGGGCTCAGCCATCTCAGCTCGGATGACCGACGCGCGCTGGAGGTGTTCCGCGGCGGGGCCGATCTGGTCGGCATCGCCAGCGAACACCGCGCCGATGAGATCGCCGCGGCCATTCATGCCGAGATGCCCTGGATGGCGGCGGCCACTGACTTCCTCTGGAAAGCGATGCGCCGCTCGGTGCGGGTGGGTGAGCCCGGCTTCCGGCTGCCGCCCGTGCTGCTCGACGGCCCGCCGGGGATCGGCAAGAGCGTGTGGTCGCGCGAACTCGGGCGCCATCTCGGGGTGCCGCGCTGTGGGATTGAAGGGACTGCCGAGCAAGCCTCTTTCGTCGTGAACGGTTCGCAACGCGGCTGGGGCACGGCCTTCCCGGGACGGCCCCTGCAAACCATCGTCCAGAGCCTCTGCGCGAACCCCATTGTGGTGATCGACGAGATCGAGAAGGCCGGGACGCCGACCTCGACCAAGGGGCAGACCTACGGCTTGACCGAGGGGCTGCTGCCGCTGCTGGAACGCTCGTCTGCTGTGGCCTGGAAGTGTCCCTACTATCAGGTCGGCTTTGACATGTCGTGGATCAGCTGTAACCATCCGGCGTAGGCCGCGGTCGCTGGCGTCTCTCAGATCGTAGGCTTGGGTTTGCGGGGCCGCAGGGCCCATTTCTTCGCAAGCCGATCGAAGCGTTCGATGATGCTGTCGATCCCGGCA
>JBFXGQ010000070.1:0-12304 GCA_050177915.1 Pseudodonghicola sp.
AGGGGCCGCGCGCGTTCTTCACCGCCATCAGCAGGTTGTCGTGGACGCTCTGATCCTCGAACACGGTGGGGCGCTGGAACTTGCGGACGATGCCCGCCTGCGCGATCCGCGCCTCGTTCATGCCGATCAGGTTGATGCTCTTCTCGCCCCAGAGCACGCGGCCCTCGTCCGGGCGGGTCTTGCCGGTGACGATATCCATGAAGGTGGTCTTGCCGGCGCCGTTGGGGCCGATGATCGCCCGCATCTCGGCCGGGCCGATGGTGAAGGAGAGGTTGTTGATGGCGCGGAACCCGTCGAAGCTGACGGAGACTCCGGAAACCTCAAGCAGCTGGCCTTTCATTCCACCGCCTCCTTTTCCTGCAGCGAGCCGGCATCCGGCCCCAGATCGGCGCCGTGCCGGTCGGGCGTGCGGCGGTCGGTCAGCAGATCGAACAGCCCGCCGATGCCCTTGGGCGCGAAGAGGGTGACCAGCACGAACGAGAGCCCCAGCACGATCAGCCACCAGTCCACCCATTTGACGGTGTAGAAACCCAGGTTGACGTCGGGCGCCTGACCGCCGGTGAACCAGGTCGAGACCAGCGACACGAAGACCGCGCCGATGACCGCGCCGTAGAGCCGGCCGCGGCCGCCGATCGCCACCCAGACGGCGAGGTAGATCGAGGCGATCGGCGCGATCTCGGCCGGGTTGATGATGCCCGCCTGCGGGTAATAGAGCGCGCCCGCGATGCCGGCGATCATCGCGGTGAGGGTGAAGAGGACGAGCTTGTAGCTTTCCACCGAATAGCCGAGGAACCGCACCCGCGCCTCGTTGTCGCGGATGCCGCGCACCACCGAGCCGAACTTGCCCGAGACCAGCCAGGCCGCCAGCAGATAGCCGAGCCCGAGGGCGAGGGCGGAGGCCCAGAGGAACCAGACCGAGACCACATCCTGCGGCACCGCGTCGAGCCCGGGCAGGTTCTGCAGCCCGGAGAGCCCGTTGTTGCCGCGCAATCCGCTGTCGTTCTGGAACAAGTAGAGCGACAGCGCCAGCGTCATCGCCTGGGTCAGGATCGACAGGTAGACGCCGGTGACGCGGCTGCGGAAGGCGAGCCAGCCGAACACCAGCGCCAAGAGCCCCGGCACCGCCACCACCAGCACCAGCTGGATCGCCAGGCTGTCGGCAAAGGCCCATACGGCGGGAAACTCGCTGGAGCCCACGACGCCGAAGATCTGGTTGCCGATGGCATCCACCACCTCCTGCGCGGTGGGTGGGATCGGCGCCTCGGCCAGCGAGGCCTCGACGATGCCGCGGGTGCGCTCGTACATCAGCCACATGCCGATCATGTAGCCGCCGAGGCCGAAGAAGGCGAAATGGCCGAGGCTGAGGATGCCGCAATAGCCCCAGACCAGATCCATGGCGACGGCGACGAGGGCGAGGCAGAGCGTCTTGCCCAGCGTCTTGACGAAGGAGGTGGAGATCAGCCCGATGCCGAATCCCTCGGACAGCAGCGTCACCCCGAGGGTGAAGAGGGCGAGCACGGCGAGGAAGATCAGCACCGAGGGGTTGCGCAGGACGAAGGCGCGGGTCATGCGAACGTCCTCCGGCGCCGGGGCGCGGAATTTTCAGAAAATTCCGGGCCGATTTCTTGCCAAGAAATCGGCGTCGCCGACCACTCGTTCCGCCCGGCGGCAACGCCGGGCAGCGCTCGCACCGCCCCCCCACGGGGCGGGCGCTTTTGACCCGTCGTGGGACGGCGACCTGAGGTTGCGCAGCGCGCGCGTTCCTCCGACCCGCCCCGTGCGGCGCGGGCGCTGCCCTGAGTGCTTTGAAATGATGGGATAAACATGCTCAATCCCCCGCCGCGCGGCCCTTGAGCGCGATGATCCCGCGCGGCCGGAACTGGATGAAGATGATGATGAAGACGATCATATAGGTCTGCGCCGCCAGCGTGTTCGACGGGTTCAGCCATTCGATGCCCTTCTGCAGGAAACCGATCAGCGTGGCGCCGGCCAGCGTGCCCCAGACATTGCCGACGCCGCCCACCACCACGGTCATGAAGCTCTGCACGATGTAATCCTGGCCGAGCTCGGAGGTCACCTTGGCAAAGAGGCCGATCGCCACCCCGGCGATCCCGGCGATGCCCGATCCCAGCCCGAAGGTCAGCATGTTGACCCGGTCGGGGTTGATCCCCATCGAGCCCGCCATCTTCGGGTTCTGCGTCACCGCCCGTGTCTCCAGCCCCAGCCGGGTGCGGTTCATGATCCACAGGTAGATGGCCAGGAACACCAGCGCCAGCACGAAGATGGCGATGCGGATATAGGAAATCCCCACCACGTCATTGACCACCAGCGCCCCGTCCAGCCAGCCCGGCGCGGTCAGCGGCCGGGCCTGGGTGCCGAAGATGTTCTTGGCCAGCTGCTGCAGCGCGATGGAGATGCCGAAGGTCGCCAGCAGCGTCTCCAGCGGTCGGTGATAGAGCCAGCGGATCACCAGCCGCTCCATCGCCACGCCGGCGCCGAAGGTGACCGCGAAGGCCACCGGGATCGCCACCAGGATCGAGACGGTGTAATCGGGGATGATCTGCTGGATCACATAACCGGTATAGGCGCCCATCATGATGAATTCGCCATGCGCCATGTTGATCACCCCCATCACCCCGAAGGTGATGGCGAGCCCGATGGCGGCGAGGAAATAGATCGAGGCGAGCGACAGCGCATCCAGCGTCAGGTCGATGGCCTGGTTGATCCCGACCTTGGTGCCGATCGCGGCCAGCACCTCCTCCGCCGCGCCGGTCACCGCCACCGAGGGTTCGTCGTAGACCGCCCAGAACCGGCCGGTCGCCACCGCCGTCGCCTCGGTTTCGCCGGGGGTATAGGGCGGCACCGCGCCGGCGGCGGCGAGCGCGGCATAGGCGCGGTCGCGGGCCTCCTGGGTATCGAGCGCGGCCACCGGCAGGCCGCCGACCTTGCCATCGGCGATATGGGCGATCAGCGCCGCCTTGCGCTCGTCGGCCGAGGGCAGGGCGGTCGCCGCGCCGGCCGCGACCATCAGCGCATGGGCCTGGGCGACGGTCAGCTCGGGCGTGCCCGGCTCGACCTCATGGGCGACATTGGCGCCGGGGCGCTCGGGCGCGAACAGGATCTTGGTGGCCAGCAGCGGGTTCAGCGCGGCGCGCGCGTCCACCCCCAGATCGCCGGCGAAGGAGCGGATCGCCGCCACCCGCGCGGCCTCGTCCTCGGCGAAGCGGATGGTCAGCAGCCGCAGCAGGCGTTCCTTGGCGGCTTTGATCGCGGCATCGGCTTCGCCCTCGACCGCGGCGGCGAGGGCCACCAGATGCGACGGTTCGGCATCGCGGCCGATGGCGTCCAGCGCCTCGCGCCGCTTCGCCGGGTCGGGATCGGAGAGCTGGAAGCGCACCAGCGCCGCCCCGATCAGCCCGCGCACCCCGGAATTTGGCTTGAGCTGCGACAGCTCGGCCTCGGGCACCGGGCCCAGATCGGCGCCGCTGTCATAGTCGAACAGCCGCACCATGCGGCCCGCGGCGGGGGCGCCGCGAAAGAACAGCCCGTCGCTCTGGCGCTGGTACATCGCCTTGGCCTGCCAGCTTTCCAGCACCGTCTGCGCCTGCGGCAGACCGGAGCCGGTGATGGCGTCGATGGCGTCGCCGATGGTCTTGCGCGAGCTTTTCTCGATCGCGGCGCGATGCGCCTGCAACACCGGCTGAATGCCGCCCTCCTGCGCGCGGGCCATACCTGCGAAGGCGCCGGCGATCAGGGCGAGAAGGGCCAGCGCGAGGCAGGGCAGAAGAAGGACGAAACGCGTCCGTGTCATGGTCCGTGTCATGGGCGGCGCTGCTCGGGAATGGGAAAACAATATCTTGGTCCGGGCCGCGGCCCGGGCTGTGATCGGGTGTCGATCCGGCGTCTGGCCCGGCTTTCGATCGGGGCCATGGTCCGGGGGCCGCCGGCAGGCCGCCCCCGGGTTTCAGCCGATCAGTAGTTGGACTTGATCTGCACGCAGGTCTTGGTCTCGGTGTTGTACATACCGCAGCCCAGATCCTTCCAATCCGATTTCAGCACCGCCGATTCCGGCAGATAGTCGGTCCAGGCGTCGCCCGGCACCGGCTCGGTCTGGCTGAGGATGTCGAACTGGCCGTCGGCGCGGATCTCGCCGATCAGCACCGGCTTGGACAGGTGGTGGTTCACCCCCATCTTGGCGGTGCCGCCGGTCAGGTTCGGGAACTCCTGGCCCCACATATGTTCGCGCACCGCGTCGACATCGGTGGTGCCGGCCTCGGTCACCGCGTTCACCCACATGTTGAAGCCGATGTAATGCGCCTCCATCGGGTCGTTGGTCACGCGCTTGTCGTCGCCGATGAAGGCGTGCCATTCCTTGATGAAGGCGGCGTTCGCCGGGGTGTCGGCGGACATGAAGTAGTTCCAGGCCGCCAGATGGCCGACCAGGTTCGAGGTGTCGAGACCCGAGAGCTCTTCCTCGCCGACCGAGAAGGCGACGACCGGGATGTCGTCGGCCGAGATGCCGGCGGCGGCCAGTTCCTTGTAGAAGCCGATGTTGGCATCGCCGTTGATGGTCGAGATCACGCCGACCTTCTTGCCGTCGGCGCCCAGCGCCACCACGTCGGCGACGATCTTGGACCAGTCGGAATGGCCGAAGGGGGTGTAGTTGACGAAGATATCCTCGGCCGGGATGCCCTTGGCCTTGAGATAGGCCTCAAGGATGTTGTTCGTGGTGCGCGGATAGACATAGTCGGTGCCCAGCAGCGCGAATTTCTGCACCCCCAGCTCGTCGAGGAAATAGTCGGTCGCCGGGATCGCCTGCTGGTTCGGCGCGGCACCGGTGTAGAACACGTTCTTCGAGCTTTCCTCGCCCTCGTATTGGACGGGATAGAACAGCAGGCCGTTCAGCTCCTCGATCACCGGCAGCACCGATTTGCGGCTGACCGAGGTCCAGTTGCCGAAGATCACGTCGACATTGTGCACGGTCAGCAGCTCGCGCGCCTTTTCGGCGAACAGCGGCCAGTCCGAGGCGGGGTCCACCACCACGGCCTCCAGCTGGCAGCCCAGCACGCCGCCCTTCTTGTTCTGCTGATCGACCAGCATCAGCATGGTGTCTTTCAGCGTCGTCTCGGAAATGGCCATCGTGCCCGACAGCGAATGCAGCACGCCCACCTTGATCGGGCAATCGGCGGCCAGCGCCACCGTGCTCATCGCGGCGAGCGCGGTGGTTGCGGCAAGTGCGCGTTTCAGAAAAGTCATTGATTACTCCCAGCGGAGCCGAGACGCAGGGTTGAATGCAGAAATTTGCAATCCATATGTCTCCTCCGCAACTTCATGTTGCACCCGTGTGGCGGCCGGCCTGGTTCCACCTCAGATGGCCGTCACACACCTCCCTCTGTTTCTTGTTCTCAGATCATCTCCCGAGAGGCAGGATCAGCGTTTCTGCAAGCGCGGTTCCGGGCAATCTTCGCTGCACCTGCAAAATGCGCGTCGCGGGTATTTGATTAATCCATGTGCTGATTTGAGATTGGCGCCCAATATGTGGGCGAAAAATGATCGGTTTTGGGCTGCCCTTGGGGAAACTACGGCGAAATATTACAGGATCATGACGCCGTTTGCGGGCTGCGGGCTGCGAGCTGTGGGCGGGGCGTCGGGGGCGATTCCGGTTCGCGGCGCGTCGGTGCCGGCCGGCCTTGGCGACATCTGCCTGCCTGTGGGGTGCGGCGGCGCTCGCGGCCTGGGGGGCGGGATCTGCGGGCGAACCAATCGGGTTGGACCGAACCAATCTGAAATTCATCCGCCCGGAGCGGCGACGATTCTGGCGAATTGGCGGTCCCGGCCCCGGCTTTGTCGGACATCTGCATAAATTTCGGGCATAATCCCATCGGTTCCTGCAAAAAATCCGGGATTTCGCCCAGCGCACCGGCGGCGGGTGATTTTTCATATACATCCATGTGGATGTGAATCAATCTTGAGGTTGTTCGCCATTGGAAGGGATTTTCGGAGGGATTGATGACCGAGCCGACCCGGGACGTCACCGTCTTCGCCGTGCGGGCCCATCTGATGGGGCTGATCAAGGCCGGCAGGCTGGGCCCCGATGGCCGGCTGCCGACCGAGCGGGAGCTGTGCGAGGCCACCGGGGCCGGGCGGCGGCTGGTGCGGCGCGCGCTGGCCTCGCTCGAGGCCGAGGGGCTGGTCTGGCGCCGGCAGGGCAAGGGCACCTTCGCCGGCCAGCCGGTCGAGCCGATCGAGGCGCTGGCGGCCGAGCATGGCACCTGCTGCAAGCCGATGGAGGTGATGGAGGCGCGGCTCTGCATCGAGCCCGAGCTGGCCGCGCTCTGCGCCCGCCGCGCCCTGCCGGACGAGATCCAGCGGATGCGCCGGCTGTCGCAGCGCCGGTTCGAGGCCGGCGACAACGAGACGATCGAGCTGTGGGATTCCGCGCTGCACCGGCTGATCGCCAAGAGCGCGGGCAACCGGCCGCTGCTGACCAGCTTCGCCATGCTGGACGAGACCCGGGCGGCGCCGGACTGGCAGGGGGTGCGGGCGCGGTCGCGTTCGGCCCTGTCGCTGCGCGAGACCGAGGCACAGCACGAACGCATCATCGACGCCATCGAGGCCGGCGATGCCGACGAGGCACGCGCGGCGATGCGCGACCACCTGATGACCCGCATCCGCGCCATGTCCGGCGAGATGTCGGGCCGCATCCTGACCCCGGGCTCCGGGGACGACACCAGAACCGACCAGACAAGCGAGGCTGCCAATGACTGAGAGCGCAACCGATCCGGTGATCACCGAGGCCGATATCGAGGCCGCCGAGCGGCTGATGGGCATCGCCTATACCGCGCGCGAGCGGGCGCAGATGGTGGGCAACCTGGCCGGCCAGATGGCCTCGACCGCCGCGCGGCGGGCGGTGGCGCTGCCCAATTCGGTGCCGATGGCGCTGCGCTTCGACCCACGGCTGCCGGGGTTCCAGATGCCGCTGGCCGATGGCGTCAAGGGTTCGGACCCCGCCGATCCGCTGCCCGAAAGCGACGCGGACATCGCCTTTGCCTGCCTGCCGCAGCTGGGCGCCTGGATCCGCTCCGGCGCGCTCAGCAGCCGGCGGCTGACGCAGATCTATCTGGACCGGATCGAAAAGCTGAACCCGCATCTCTACTGCTTCGCCAAGGTCACCGCCGATCTGGCGCTGGCCGAGGCCGAGGCGATGGATGCGGCTCTGGCCAAAGGCACCTATCTCGGCCCGCTGCACGGCATTCCCTACGGGGTGAAGGATCTGTTCGACACCAGGGATATCGTCACCGGCTGGGGGGCGGAGCCCTATCGGAACCGGCTGCCGCAGGCCGACGCCCGCATCGTCACCCTGCTGCGCCAGGCCGGCGCGGTGCTGCTGGGCAAGACCACGGTGGGGGCGCTGGCCTATAACGACATCTGGTATGGCGGCCGCACCCGCAACCCCTGGAACACCGAGGAGGGGTCTTCGGGCTCCAGCGCCGGTTCGGCCTCGGCCACCGCCGCCGGGCTCTGCGGTTTCTCCATCGGGACCGAGACGCTGGGCTCGATCACCTCGCCCAGCCAGCGCTGCGGCACCACCGGGCTGCGCCCCACCTTCGGGCGGGTCAGCCGGGCGGGGGCGATGGCGCTGTGCTGGTCGCTCGACAAGGTCGGGCCGATCTGCCGCGGGGTCGAGGATACCGCGCTGGTGCTGGCGGCGCTCAATGGTGCCGACCTGGCCGACCGCTGCACCATCCAGGCGCCGCTGGCCTTCGATGCCGGCAAGGGGATCGCGGGGTTGCGGCTGGGCTATCTGCCCGAGGCCTTCGGCGAGGGGGCGACGGCGGTGGACCATGCCGCGCTGGCGGCGGCCAGGGAGCTGGGCATCGAGGTGGTCGAGGTTTCGCTGCCCGATCTGCCCTATGGCGCGCTGATGAACATCCTCTATGCCGAGGCCGCCGCGGCCTTCGAGGAGCTGACGCTCTCGGATCTCGACGACACGCTGACCTGGCAGGACGACGGCGCCTGGCCCAACACCTTCCGCAAGGCGCGGTTCCTCTCGGCGGTGGATCACGTCCAGCTCGACCGGCTGCGCTATCTGGTGATGCAGGCGCTGGAAGGGCTGTTCAGCGAAGTTGATGCGCTGATCGGCCCGTTCATGACCGGGCCGATGCTGGTCGCCTCCAACTTCACCGGCCATCCCTGCCTGCATCTGCGCGCGGGCTTCGAACAGCTCGGCACCCGCAGCGCCGCCTCGCTGGGCGAGGGCAAGCTCACCACCGGCGAGGCCGATGCGGCGGGCGGCACCCACAAGGTGCCGCAGGGCATCTCGCTCTGGGGGCGGCTGTTCGAGGAGGGCACCATCCTCAATATCGGTCAGGCGCTGGAGGCGAAGCTGAACGTCGCCGCCGACCGCCCGGAGCTGCCGGCCTGAGACGCATCATAACGACCCCGAACGGGGCGCAGGACCAACGATCGCCGGGGCCGCTGTCGCCCCGGCCCATCCAGCAAGGAGACTGACATGAAACGCAGAGACTTCCTGAAATCCTCCTCCGCCCTGATGGGCGGCACCATCCTCTATGCCATCGGCATGCCGGCGCTGGCCGCGGCCGAGCCGGTCAGCGGCGGCACCCTGATCTGGGGCCATTCCGAGACCACCCAGAACCTCGACATGCATCAGACCGGCACCGCCTCGACCGGACGGGTGCTGCAGAACGTGCATGACTCCATCGTGACGGTGGACAAGGATCTGAACGTGATCCCGAACCTTGCCGAAAGCTTCGAAGTCAGCGAAGACGGTCTGGTCTACAGCTTCAAGCTGCGCCCCGATGTGATGTTCCACAACGGCAAGAAGATGACCTCGGCGGACGTCAAATTCTCCTTCGAGCGCTGCAAGAACCCGGAGACCGGCGCGGTCAACTTCGAGGTCTTCAAGGCGGTCGAGAGCATCGACACCCCCGACGACCTGACCGTCATCATCTCCCTGAGCCAGGTCAACGCGCCCTTCCTGTCGCGTCTGGCCGAGAACGGCGCCGGCGTGATCATGCCCGAGGGCACCGGCGACGTGCAGGGCACCACGCCGATCGGCTGCGGCCCGTTCAAATTCGTCCGCCGCGAGTTCGGCAACGAGGTCGAGCTGGCGCGGTTCGATGGTTATTGGGGTGGCCCGGCCTATCTGGAAAAGGTCATCGCCCGCGAGATCACCGAACCCACCGTGCGTCTGACCGGCCTGCGCACGGGCGAGCTGCACATGATCAACGACATCCCCGCCGACCGCATCGCCGAGATCGAGGAGGATCCCAAGTTGCAGGTGGTGTCGTGGTTCCCGCTGAACTGGGACTTCGTGAACTTCAACCACGATTTCGAGCCGTTCAAGAACCCCAAGGTGCGCGAGGCCTTCGATTACATGATCGACAAGGAGGCGCTGCTGGAAGGCGCGCTCTGGGGGCAGGGCGCGGTCACCGCATCGCCCAGCTATCCGACCTCGGCCTCCTATAACCACGACCTGAAGCAGCGCCCGCAGGACTTCGACAAGGCCAAGGCGCTGCTGGCCGAGGCAGGCTATGGTCCGGGCGAGCTGAAGGTGGTGTTCAAGGCGACCACCAACTATCCCTATCACATCGAAGCCGCCCAGATCATGCTGGAGTGGTTCCGCATGGCCGGGGTCGAGGCCAGCATCGAACAGCTGACCTGGTCGGATTGGCTCAGCCAGTGCTGGGTCGACAAGGACTTCCAGATCACGATGATGAACTTCTTCACCCTCTGGGAGCCGGATTTCCTCTACTATTCGCTCTGGAACACCGAAGGCGCCTTCAACTACCGCAAGATCTCCAACGCAGCGGTGGACGAGCTGACCGCCAAGGCGCGGGTGACCGTCGATCCGCAGGCGCGGGCCGAGATCTACAAGCAGGTGCAGACCGTCATCCATGACGAGACGCTGGATGTCATCCTGTGGTTCCGCAACGGCACCATCGGCGCCCAGCCCAGCGTGATGGGGCTGGACACCATCGTGCATCCGAACGGGTCGAACCTGAACTTCCACAAGGTCTGGCTGCAAGGCTGACCGCGCAGACCGGGGCGCGCGCGATGGGGATGCGCGCCCCGGTCCTTTTGGGGCATGTTTCCGCGCCACCCGGGGGGCGCGCCAGGAAAGGGTAGGGCGTGAGCTATATTCTCAACCGCATCCTCTCGATGCTTCTGACGCTGCTGCTGATCTCGGCCGTCACCTTCGCGGTGACCAATATCCTGCCGGGCGACGTGGCGATGATGATCATGGGCACCCAGTCCAACCCCGAGGCGCTGGCCGGATTGCGCGAGTCGCTGGGGCTGAACGATCCGCTGCTGGTGCAATACGGCCGCTGGATCGGCGGCATGCTGACCGGAGACTGGGGCACCTCGCTGGTGTTCAAGGAGCCGATCGCGCCGCTGCTGTTGCAGAAGATGACGGCGAGCGGGCTGATCGTGCTCTTCTCGATGACCATCGCACTGCTGTGCGCGGTGCCGCTGGGGGTCTGGGCGGCGGTGCATCCGAACCGCTGGCAGGACACCACGGCAAGCTCTGCCGCGCTGCTGGGGGTCAGCCTGCCGGATTTCTTCTGGGGCATCATGATGATCCTGCTGTTCGCCCGGGCGCTGCACTGGCTGCCGTCCTCGGGCTTCGTCGATCCGGGCGAGGATCTGCTGCTGGCCTTCCGTCACGCGCTGCTGCCCTCGCTGGCGCTGGGGCTGGGGCTGATGGCGCATCTGACCCGGATGACACGCGCCACCATGACCGGCATCCTCAATCAGGAATTCATCCGCGTCGCCCGCGCCAAGGGACTGGGCGAGCGCACGGTGATCTGGCGCTATGGCCTGGCCAATGCGGTCGGGCCGGTGATGACCGTGGCCGGGCTGCAGGTCGGCTATCTCTTCGGCTCGATCATCGTGATCGAGAGCCTGTTCAATTACACCGGTATGGGCTGGCTGACCTATCAGGGGCTGCTCAATCGCGACATCCCGCTGATCCAGGCCAGCGTCTTCGTCATCGCCGCCGTCGTCATGCTGGCCAACCTGGTCGTGGACCTGCTCTACGTTCTGGTCGACCCGAGGATCCGTCTGTCATGAAACTGCCCGCCGCCTTCCGCAACTCCAAGGCGCTGGTCGGCACCGCGCTGGTGCTGGCGATCCTGCTGGTCGCGGTGATCGCGCCGATGCTGATCCCGGCCGACTGGGCCACCAAGATGGACATGCGCGCGCGCCTCTCGCCGCCCACCTGGGCGCATCCGCTGGGCACCGACCAGCTCGGGCGCGACCTGATGTACCGCGTGCTGCTGGGCGCGCGCACCTCGATCTATATCGCCACCGCGGCGGTGCTGATGTCGATCGTGATCGGCCTGCCGCTGGGTCTGATCTCGGGCTATATGGGCAAGACCACCGACAACGTGCTGATGCGGCTGGTCGATACGCTGCTGGCCTTTCCGGCGCTGCTCTTGGCGCTGACCATCAGCGCGGTGCTGGGGCCGAACCTGCAGAACACCATCATCGCCATCGGCATCGCCTTCACCCCCTTCCTCGCCCGCATCATCCGGGGTGAGGCGCTGCGGGTGGCGCAGATGCCCTATGTCGAGGCCGCGCGCACCGCCGGCAATTCCGACCTGCGGCTGATCGTGCGGCATATCCTGCCCAACATCATGCCGGCGGTGATCGTGCAATCGACCATCAGCCTGGCCTTCGCCATCCTGGCCGAGGCGGGGCTGAGCTTTCTGGGCCTGGGTACCCAGCCGCCCGATGCCTCCTGGGGGCTGATGATCCAGGCCTCGCGCGATTATCTCGACCGCGCGCCCTGGACCGCGCTGGTGCCCGGTGCGGCAGTGGCGCTGACCGTGCTCGGCCTCAACATGTTCGGCGATGCGCTGCGCGACGCGCTCGACCCCCGCAGCAAAGGAGCCGCGTGATGCTGGACGATGTCAAACCGCTGGTCTCCATCGACAATCTGCGGGTCGAATTCCGCGGCGAGGATGGCCCCATCGTCGGGGTGGAGAACGTCAGCTTCTCGATCAAGCCGGGCGAGACCGTCTGCGTGGTGGGCGAGAGCGGCTCGGGCAAATCGGTCACCTCGCTGTCGCTGATGCGGCTGGTGGAATTCGGCGGCGGCCGCATCACCGGCGGTCGGCTGGAGTTTTCCAGCGCCGAGGGGCCGGTCGACGTGGCGCGCGCCGATCCCGACACCATGCAGCGGCTGCGCGGCAACGAGATCGGCATGATCTTTCAGGAGCCGATGACCTCGCTCAACCCGGTCTTCACCATCGAACGGCAGATGACCGACGGGCTGCGC
>JBFXGQ010000071.1:0-12251 GCA_050177915.1 Pseudodonghicola sp.
GATCGCGGGATGGCCCTGCTGATGCTGGTCGCCCGCACCGACGGCGGGCTGAAGATCGCCGATCTGGCCGAGCAGCTGGGGCTGCACCGGGCCATCGCCTATTGCATCGTGGCGACATTGGCCGATCACGGCATGGTGACGCGGCTGGCCGACGGGCGGATCGTGCTGGGCGGCGGCGCCCTGATGCTGGGCGCGCATGCCGAGGGCAACCTGCGGGCGCTGGCCCGGCCGGTGGTCGAGGAACTGGCGGAGAACTCCGGCGCCACCGCCTTTCTGTCGATGGCGCAGGGGGCGGATTGCGTGGCGATCCTGACCGCCGAGCCGCGCGACGTCTTCATCAACATCCATTACCGCGTCGGCACCCGCCATCCGATCGGCAAGGGCGCGGCCGGGCTGGCGATCCTGGCCGGCCGGGCCGAACGGCCGGAGGACCCCGAGGCGGTGAGAGCCGCCCGCCGCGATGGCTATGCGGTCACCCGGGGCGAGCTGCAAAAGGGCGCCATGGGCATCTCAAGCCCGGTGCGGATGAACGACGAGGGGTTCGCCGGGCTGGAATGCTCGATCGGGGTGGTGGCGCTCGATACGCTCGACATCGACCGGGCCAGCGCGGCGGTGCGGGCCGCCGCCGGCACCCTGTCGCAGCGGCTGACCGCGCGCGGCTGAGCGCGGTCAGGGGGCGGTCAGCGGTGCCTTGGGCCGGGCGGCGTCAGAGCGCCGCGGACCCGTCGGTCTCGACCTCGACAATCACCGACAGGCCGGGCGACAGGTGGTCGCCCATCTCCTGCCCCGGGTCGATCGCGATCCGCACCGGCAGCCGCTGGGCGATCTTGGTGAAATTGCCGGTGGCGTTCTGCCCGGCCAGCAGGCTGAATTCCGAGGCGGTGGCCGGCGAATAGGATTCCACCCGGCCCGAGAAGGCGCGGCCCTCCATCGCGTCGACGGTAAAGCTGACATGCTGGCCCACGCGCATGCCGTGCAGGTCGGTTTCCTTGAAGTTGGCGATCACCCAGACGTCGCGGCCGATATGCGACACCAGCGCGGTGCCCGGGGTGACATATTGGCCGACGCGGGCCGAGACCTGGCCCAGCCGGCCATCGACCGGCGCGTGGATCACGGTGTTCTCGAGGTCGATCCGCGCCAGCTCCACCGCCGCCGCGGCGCTGTCGATATCGGCATGTTTCGACGACAGTTGCACCCGGGCGCTGTTGATGCTTTCCCTCTGCACATCCAGCTGCGCCTCGGCCTGCTTGACCGTGGCCTGCGCCTGTTGCAGCGCCAGTTCGGACTGATCGAGGGTGGATTGCGAGGTCACCCCGCGCTCCTTCAGCGCCTGCGCCCGGTCCCAGTTGGTCTGGGCGGTGTCGAGCGCCGAGCGCGCCGCGGCGAGCGAGGCTTCGTTGGCACGCCTGACCGCCTCGGCCGACCGCACGCTCTGTTCGGCGACCAGCAGCGCGGCGCGGGCGGCGGCAAGCTTGGCCTCGGCCTGCGCCAGCTTCTGGCGATAGATGCGGTCGTCGATGCGGGCGATGACGTCGCCGGCCGCGACCGGCTGGAAATCCACCACATCGACCGCGGTCAGATAGCCCGACAGCTGCGGCGCGATATTGGTGACCTTGCCGCGGATATAGGCGTTCTCGGTGGTGGGTTCCGGGGGCGCGAAGGGCGGCAGGTGCCAGGCGAACAGCAGCAGCAGCACGCCGGCGGCGCCGATGATGGTGGCGATGAGGGTGGGCAGGATATGGGTCTTGTTCATGGGGCAGGGGTCGGTTCGGTCTGAGAGGAGGAGGAGGAGGAGGAGGAGGAGGAGGAGGAGGAGGAGGAGGAGGAGGAGGAGGAGGAGGCGGAGCTGAGCCGCGCCGCCAGCGCGTCGCGGAACAGATGCAGGATCAGCCCGCAGCCCGCGGCGACGGCGATCAGGAAGGTCAGGAAATAGATGTCGTTATAGGCCATCACATAGGCCTGGCTGGCGGTGGTGCGGGCGACCTGGGCGACCGCCTGCGCCTTGAGCTGCGCGGCATCGGTGATCTGCGGCGACAACAGGGTCATCTGGCGGGCGATCTCGGCCGTGGTGGCGGCGCTGGTCGGTTGCAGTTCCTCGCTCAGCACCTGCAGGTGAAAGGCCTGACGCCAGTTGATCAGCGTGGTGAAGATGCCCGAGCCCAGCACGCCGCCGAGGCTCTGGGTCGACAGGAAGACGATGATGAAGGACAGGATGTAATTCGGCCCCTTGCGCAGCGCCGACAGCAGCCCCGCCATCATCGCCGGCGGCATGAACAGCATGCCGGCGAAGCCGATCAGCGCCTGGCTGATGATCATCTGCGCGGGCCGGGTGTCCAGCGTCGCCTGGCTGTCCATCCAGGCGCCGAGGGCGATGCAGACCAGCGCGGCCAGATGCAGCTGGCCCTCGCGTCCCGGCCGCATCCAGGCGAAGCAGGCCAGCCCGCCCATCAGGCTGGCGATGCAGATGATGGCGAACAGCCCGGTCATCTGCGACGGCGCCACCCCCAGCGTCAGGAACATGCGCGGCGCGCCGGTGCTCTGCTCGGACAGGATCAGGCGGAACAGGAACAGCGTCGCGGTCAGATGCAGCATCGCCGGCGTCGCCAGCCAGCGGATGTCCAGCAGCGGCGATTTTCGGTGCAGCTCGGTCACCACGGCGAGCGTCAGCGCCGCCACCGATCCGGCCAGCAGCCAGCCGATCCAGGGCATCTCGGTCCACCAGCGGATCGGCCCCATGACGAAGGCGACGGTCAGCCCGCCGAAGCCCGTGGCGATCAGCCCGAAGCTGACGAAATCCAGCGGCTGGATCACCTTGGCATGCGGCACCGGGCGCAACGGCAGCCGGAACACCAGCGCCAGCGACACCATGGCCAGCCCCAGCGCGGTCAGATGCACCCAGAGCAGCCCGCCGTCGCCGATCAGCGCCGGCGAGATCACCCGCGCCAGCGACGGGCCGATCGCCATCAGCGCCAGCACCATCGGCAGCCCCAGCACGATCTTGAGCGCCTGCGACATCGGCTCCAGCATATAGAGGAAGGCCAGCGTCGACAGCGGCGCGGCGGCCATGCCCGAAAGGAACTGCACCACCACGGCCGAGCGCAGATCGGAGATCCAGACCGAGGCGAAGGCGACCAGCACATAGGCGGTGATGCCGATCTCGGCAAAGCGGCGCAGCCCGTATTGGGCGCGGATCTTGATCAGCATCAGCGGCAGCGAGGCGCGCGGGATCATATAGGCCGCCATCAGCCAGCTGGCCTGGGTGGTGGTGATGCCAAGATCGCCGGCGAATTGCGGGATGTTCGACGACACGAAGCCCTGGCCCAGCCCCTGCGCCAGCGCCAGCAGGATCGCGGCACCGATATAGGGCAGCGCCTGACGGATCGGCAGCGCCGGCGCCGGCGCCGGTTGGCCGGGCATCGGCGGCGCGGCGGTGGGGGCAGTGGGGGCGGCGGCAGGCTGGCTCATTTCTGCCCCAGCCGCGTGGCGTTCTCGCCGATCCGCTGCAGCACGGCGCGGGCGCGGGCCTGATCCGCCGGGCTGATGCCGTCCAGCACCTCGGCGCGGATGCCTTCGAGGAAATTCGAGATCTTGCTGGACCGCGCCCGCTGGGTCAGGAACAGCGCCCGCTTGCGCGCGTCGCCCTGCAGCGCCCGGCGTTCGATAAAGCCATCGGCCTCCAGCGCGTCGATCTGGCGTTTCAGGCTCGGCGCCTCGATCCCCAGCTCGACCGCCAGCTCGGCCTGGGTGGCGCCCTCCATCTTCGACAGCGTCGAGACCACCCGCGCCCGCGACAGGGTCAGCCCGACCTCGCGCGCGGCGAGGTCGTATTGCTGGCGCAGCTCGCGCATCACCCGGAGCAGCGCTTCGAGCAGCAGCGGGTCGTTGGCGGTTTCGGCGGGCTCGGTGGGTCTGTCGGGCATGGCGGCATCAACTTAGCATGGAAACTACTTATCAGGCTAATTAGCATGCTAATTTAAATCCGCAAGGGGGCGAGGCCCGTTGCGCGGGATTTTGCGCCGGGTGCCGTGGCATGACCCTGGGGAACGCGCCTGCGGCGCGTGCCTCCGGCGGAGGTATTTGAGCCAAGATGAAAGCCGGGCCGGGGCGGCGGCGCGGCGGAGGGGGGCGGACCGGGAGGCTCAGCCGCGTTTGGCGACGATGCCGGCGGCCATCACGGTGAAGAGGATGCGGAACAGGTGATGCGCCGCCACCAGCACCGGATTGGCGCCGAGGCTGAGCGCGATCAGGCTCATCTCGGTCACCCCGCCGGGGGCGAAGCTGATCAGCAGGGTCTGCAGCGGGATCGGTACCAGCTGTGCCAGAAGCAGCGCGATGCCGCCGCCCAGCACCAACATGGCGCCGACCGACAGCAGGCCCAGCCCGAAGCCGGTCACCAGATGGCGCAGGGTGGAACGGGCGAACATGGTGCCGAGCCCGGCGCCCACCACCAGCTGCGCGCCTGCCAGCAGCACGCCCGGCCCGTTCAGGTGCCACAGCCCGGCGCCATGCAGCAGCGCCGAGAGCAGCAGCGGCCCCATCAGCGCCGCCGCCGGCAGCGACAGCCGCTGGCCCAGGAACAGGCCGGCGGGAACGATCGCCAGGAAGGCGGCCCAGTCGATCCAGTCCGCCGGCGTCCGCTCAAGGCTCTGGCCGGCCGAACTGCCGACCGCGTGGCCGGTCCAGAGCAGGAACAGCGTCGGCACGGTGACCACCACCACCACGATGCGTATGAACTGCTGCAGGCTCAGCACCTCGACATCGCCGCCGGCCTGTTCGCCCAGCGTCACCGCCTCGATCAGCCCGCCGGGCAGGGCGGAGAAGGTGGCGGTGGGGCGGTCGTAGCCGCCGATATGGCGGAAGATGGCGTAATTGATCCCCCAGGCGCCGGCGATGAAGACGGTCATCGCCAGGAAGGACAGCAGCAGGCTGGGCGCCAGCGTCAGGATCTCGGGGCTGAAGTTGCTGCCGATCATGGCGCCGATCACGCCGATGAAGGCGGTGCGCAGGCGCAGCGGATACCACAGCCGGCGGCGCATCCGGGAATAGACCAGCAGCGACAGCGTCGCGCTGGCGGTCAGGCTGCCCAGCAGGTAGGGGATCGGCAGCCCGAGGTGGCGCGCGGCCCAGGCGCCGAGCGCCGCCAGGCCGAGGATCAGCGCCAGCTGCGCCGCCTTGCGGGCGACATCGGCGGGGCGTGCGGGGGGCAGGGACAGGCGACTCATGGCCTTCATCAATACCGCGCCGCCGGGCGAGGTCCAGCCGTCACCGCCGCGCCGGTCGGCCCGCGTCGGGGCGGATTCAGCCGACGTTCAGGCCGAAGCTTGCCAGCAGGGCGAAGAGGGCCGCCACCAACATCAGCAAAAGCGCGTCCGCCGGTCCCGATTCATCGTTCTTGCTCTCGTCCGAATCGATGGCGCGGCGCAGTGCCCGCATCCGCAGATAGGCGAGGAAGACCACCACCGCGCCGGCGACGAGCAGCACGATCTCGGACCAGATCGGGGGCGTGCCGGCGCCGAGCCGGCCGGCGCCGAGACCGAAGCCGACGATGGCGATGACGGTGCGCACCCAGGCCAGGAAGGTCCGTTCGTTGGCGGCGTGTTCGGAGTAATTCGGTATCATGCGACGCGGCCCTCCCGACCGGCGGTCAGTCCAGTGTACGCCGGAACCGCATCAGCGCAATCAGCGCGAAGGCCAGCACGAAGCCCGCCAGCGCCAGCATCGGCACCGCGACATTGGCCGGCCCCGCGCCCTTGAGCATCACTGCCCGCACCAGCCGCAGGAAATGGGTCAGCGGCAGGAATTCCCCCAGATGCTGCGCCCAGACCGGCATGCCGCGGAACGGGAACATGAAGCCCGACAGCAGCATCGAGGGCAGGAAGAAGAAGAAGGTGAGCTGCATCGCCTGCATCTGGGTGCGCGAGAAGGTCGAGATCGTGTAGCCCAGCAGCACCAGCGCCAGCACGAAGATCAGAACGCCGACCAGCAGCAGCCCCAGCGAGCCGACGAAGGGCACCCCGAACAACCCCTTGGCGGCCACCAGGATCACCAGTACCTGCACTGCACCGACGCCGAAGAACGGCAGCACCTTGCCCAGCATGATCTCCAGCGGCGAGGCCGGCATCGCCAGCAGGTTCTCCATCGTGCCGCGCTCCAGCTCGCGGGTCAGCGCGATCGAGGTCATCATCACCATGGTCATCTGCAGGATCACGCCCAAGAGGCCGGGGACGATGTTGAACTGGGTGATGCCCTCGGGGTTGTAGCGGCGGTGCACCACCACCTGCAGCTGGCCGCGCGCGGCTTCCTCCGCCTGCGCCTCGGCGTGGCGTTCGTGCAGCAGCGCCTGTGCCGCCACCGTGCTGAGGGTCGAGACCGCGCCGGAGGCCACCGCCGGGTCGGTGGCGTCGGCCTCGATCAGGATCTGCGGCGCGTCCTCGCGCTCAACCCTCGCGCCGAAATCCGACGGGATGGTGACCACGAAGGAGACCTGGCCCTGCTCGATCAGCGCCTCGGCCTCGGGCGCGGTGGCATTGGGAAAGTCGAAGCGGTAGTAGCCGGTCAGCTCCAGCGCGGTGACGATGGCGCGGGTGTAGCGGTCCTGTCCCGGGGCGACCAGCGCCGCCGACAGCCGCTTGGGGTCGGTGTTGATCGCATAGCCGAACAGCACCAGCAGGATCAGCGGGATGCCCAGCATCATCGCGAAGGTGACCCGGTCGCGCTTCATCTGGATGGCTTCCTTGCGCAGCAGCGCCAGCAGCCGGTGCGGGGAGAAGCCGGAGATCATGAGGTGCCCCCGTTGGTGCCCCCGCTGGTGTCCGCGCCGATGAAGCGGATGAAGGCGTCCTCGAGGCTGGTCTCGGCGGGGGCGAACCGGCTGCCGCTGGCGGCGCAGGCGGCGCGGACCGCATGCTCGAGCCGGGCGCCGTCGCGGCCCACCACATGCAGCTTGACGCCGAAGGCCGCGACCTGATCGACGTCGGGGCTGCCGCGCAGCGTCGCCTCGGCCTGGTCGATCCGGCCGCCGTCGACCACATAGGTGCTCAGCCCGGATTGCGCGATCACCTGCTCCACCGTGCCGCTGACCACCAGCGTGCCGTAGGAGATATAGTTGATCCGGTGGCAGCGTTCGGCCTCGTCCATGTAATGGGTGGAGACCAGTACCGTGAGCCCGTCGGCGGCCAGCGCGTGGATCTCCTCCCAGAACTCGCGCCGGGCCTTGGGGTCGACCCCGGCGGTGGGCTCGTCCAGCAGCAGCAGCCGGGGCCGGTGCATTACGCAGGAGGCCAGCGCCAGACGCTGTTTCCAGCCGCCTGACAGCTTGCCCGCCAGCTGGTGCCGCCGCCCGGTCAGCCCCAGCGAGGCCAGCGTGTCGCGCACATGGTCGGCCATCGGCCGCAGACCGTAGAGCCCGGCGACGAAGCGCAGGTTCTCCTCGATCGTCAGATCCTCGTAGAGCGAGAAGCGCTGGGTCATATAGCCGATCTCGCGCTTGATCCTGGCGGCGTCGCGCAGGTCGTGGCCCAGCACGGTGCCATGGCCCTCCTCCGGGGTGAGCAGGCCGCAGATCACCCGCATGGTGGTGGTCTTGCCCGATCCGTTGGGGCCGAGGAAACCGGCGATCTCGCCGGGCTCGACCCGCATCGAGACCTGGTTGACGGCGATCCGGTCGCCGAAGCGTTTGACGATGTCCTGCACGTCGATGACGGGAGCCGTCACGGTTCGGGCTCCAGCTGCACGTCGACGATCTGGCCGGGCTGGATCGCCGGCGTGCCGGGTTCGGGCCGGGCCTCGACCAGATAGACCAGCTTCTGTCGGTTCTCCAGCGAGTAGATCACCGGCGGGGTGAACTCCGGCGCGTCCGAGACATAGGAGACCCGCGCCACCATGCCCGACGCGCAGCCGTCGCAGTTGACGGCAAGCCGGCTGCCGACCCGCACCGCGGCGATCTCGGATTCCGGCACATAGACCCGCAGCAGCACGCCGCCGTCGGGCAGCAGCGACAGCACCGGCGCCTGCGGTCCGGCGATCTCGCCCTTGCGGCGCAGGATTTCCGACACCGTGCCGGCGGCGGGCGCGGTCAGGCTGCGCTTGTCGAGCTGCCAGGCGGCGGCCTCGGCGGCGGCGCGGGCCTCGGCCACCACGGCCTCGGCGGCGGCGATCACATCGGGACGGGCGGGCAGGCGGGCGACCTCGAGGCTGGCCTCGGTCTCGGCCACCCGGGCGCGGGCGACGTCGAGCGCGGTTTCGGCCGCGTCGAGCTGCGATTTGGGTGCGGTGTTGCGGGCATAGAGGTTCTTCAGCCGATCCGCCTCGCGCGCGGCCTCGACCGACTGGGCGCGGGCCGAGGCGAGCTCGGCCTCGATCACCCGGATCTCGGCGTCGCGTTTCGGCAGTTTCAGGTCGGCCAGCTGGCTTTCCGCATGGGTCAGCGTCGCCTGCGCCTGTGCCAGCGCGATGGCGGCGTCGCGCCGCTCCATCTCGACCAGCAGCTGATCGGCCGCAACCCGGTCGCCGCGCCGGACCGGCAGGGTTTCGATCTGCGCGATGGCGACCGGGGCGATCAGCAGATACTCGCCCTCGACATAGCCGGTGGCGAAGGGGGCGGGCGCGGCGCAGGCCCCGAAAAGCGCACCGATCAGCGGAAGACTGCACAGGATACCGGACATGCGCGCGCCCCTTGTGGTGTCGGATGGTGCGAGCTTGCGACGAATATGCCCAAATAACCAGACCCACACGAAGGCTTTACATTGTTTGACGATGATCCGGACCAATCCCCATGGTCAGGCGGGATTTTATCGGCAATACTCGGGACTTGAGGGCGACGTTCCGACGGCCGGCCAGGCTGGCGCGGGGCGATGCGGCCGGAAGGATGAATGGTTTTGGCATGCAGAACGATGCTTTGCCGGGGTATGGTGCGGGGATCCGCCGGGCGGTGCCGGGCGGCGACAGGCCGGGGCGCCCGCGGGTCCGGTTTTCTGGCCCGAACCGGAGGGTGACGCGATGACCACACCCGCGCAACATCCGCTGTCCGAGCCCGTCGCAGAACCGGGCGCCGAACCGGGCGCCGAGGTTCCGACTGAGGCCAGCTCGGCGCGGGGCATCGTCTCCAGGATCTCCGGCGCGGTGGTCGATGTGCGGTTCCCGCGCAGCCATCTGCCCGAGATCAATACTGCGCTGGATGTGCGCTGGGACGGCGATCACAGCCTGACGCTGGAGGTGCAGCAGCACAGCGACGCCGAGACCGTCCGCTGCGTGGCGATTCAGGAGACTGCCGGGCTCGCCTGCGGCACCGAGGCGGTGAACACCGGCGCGCCGATCCAGGTGCCGGTGGGCAAGGCGGTGATGGGCCGGCTGCTGAACGTGGTGGGCGAGCCGATCGACCGGCTGGGCGATCTGCCCGCCGACACGCCGCGCCGCCCGATCCACCGCGCCGCGCCCAAGCTCACCTCGCAGACCGCCGGCAGCGAGCTGTTCTTTTCCGGCATCAAGGTGATCGACCTGCTGGCGCCGCTGGCGCGCGGCGGCAAGGCGGCGATGTTCGGCGGCGCCGGGGTCGGCAAGACCGTGCTGATCATGGAGCTGATCCGCTCGGTCGCCGACCGCTACAAGGGGATCTCGGTCTTTGCCGGCGTCGGCGAGCGGTCGCGCGAGGGGCATGAGCTCTGGCTCGACCTGAAGCATTCGGGGGTGATCGACCGCACCATTCTGGTGTTCGGCCAGATGAACGAGCCGCCCGGCGCCCGCTGGCGGGTGGCGTTGAGCGCGCTGAGCGTGGCCGAGCATTTCCGCGACGAGATGGGGCAGGACGTGCTGTTCCTGGTCGATAACGTGTTCCGCTTCGTGCAGGCGGGGTCCGAGGTGTCGGGGCTGCTGGGCCGTCTGCCCTCGCGCGTGGGGTATCAGCCGACGCTGGCGACCGAGATCGCCGAGCTGGAGGAGCGGATCGCCTCGGTCCGCTCGGCCGCCGTCACCTCGATCCAGGCGGTCTACGTGCCGGCCGACGATTTCACCGATCCGGCGGTGGCCACCACCTTCACCCATCTCGACAGCGCCATCGTGCTCAGCCGCGACATGGCGAGCGAGGGGCTTTATCCGGCGGTCGACCCGCTCGCTTCCAGTTCGACCCTGCTGGACCCGGCCATCGTCGGCCAGCGCCACTACGACATCGCCGAGGAGGTGCGCCGGCTGATCGAGCAGTACCGCGAGCTGCAGGAGATCATCTCGCTCTTGGGGGTGGAGGAGCTGAGCGCGGCGGACCGCAAGGCGGTGGGCCGCGCCCGCCGGCTGATCCGGTTCCTGACCCAGCCCTTTGCCGTCACCGCCCAGTTCACCGGCCGCGCCGGCGCCTCGGTCACGCTGGAGGATACGCTGGCGGGCTGCGAGGCGATCCTGAACGGCGAGGCCGACGATTGGGAGGAAGGCTCGCTCTATATGATCGGCACCATCGCGGATGCGCGCGCCAAGGAAGCGGCGGCGAAGGCCCCCGAAACCGCTCCGGCCGCAGTGCCCGTCAAGGATGCTGCCAGGGATACGGCCAGGGATATTGGCGGGGGTGCGGCGTGAAACTGGTGGTCACCACGCCGACCTCGGTCGTGGCGAGCGTCGAGGATGTCGCCCATATCCGCGCCGAGGACGACACCGGCGCCTTCGGCATCGAGCCGGGGCACGCCGATTTCGTCACCGTGCTGCCGACCTCGGTGGTGACCTGGCGCGGCCGCGACGGGGCGGAGGGTTTTGTCGTCGTGCGCGGTGGCGTGCTGACGGTGCGGCAGGGCAAGCTGACCGAGATCGCCGCCCGCGGCGCGGCGAGCGACCGCGACATCTCGACCCTCGGCCAGGCGGCGCTGGAGCAGTTTCAGCGGTCCGAGGATGTCGAGGAGGAGACCCGCACCGCCGACACCCGGCTGCATCTGGCCGCGATCCGGCAGATCGAGCGGGTGTTGCAGGCCCAGCGGGGGGGGGATGGTCCGTTGCCGCGTCTGGATGCGGCCGGCGGCTCCGGCATGGCAGGGGAGGCGGCGCCGTGACCGGGCCGGAGGTGGAAGACCGCGACGAGGATCACAAGGAAATGGAAGAGGCGATCTCGCTCCGCAAGGAGCGCCGCACGCTCTGGGAACGTGAGGGCGAGCGGCCGATCTGGAAGAACATGTCGATGATCGGCGCGCTGGGCTGGCTGATCGTGGTGCCGACGCTGATCGGCGTCTTCGTCGGCCGCTGGCTGGACGACAAGCTGGCGACCGGCATCACCGTCACCGGCGCGCTGACCTTTCTGGGCGCCTGTCTGGGCTTCTATCTGGCGTGGAAGAGGATGAACCAGGAATGACCTTGCCCGATCTGTCGCAGATCCTGATCTGGCTTGCCGTCGGCGGGGCGCTGGGGGCCTTCTATTTCCGCATGCTGGGGCGCAGTGTCGCCGCCTTCGGCCGGCCGGACGGCCGCGGCCGGGCGATCGGGTTGACCGTGCTGCGGCTGGGGGTGGCGGTCGGCGTGATGGCCTGGGCGGCGCTGCAGGGCACCGCGCCGCTGCTGCTGGCGCTGCTGGGCTTCATCGTGGCGCGCACGGTGGCGATCCACCGGGCACGGGGGGCCGAGTGATGGAGGCCAGCCCGCTCGCGCCGGAGATCCTGTTCCACCTCGGCCCGGTGCCGATCGCCCGACAGGTGGTGACCACCTGGGGCATCATGGCGGCGATGGCGCTGTTCCTGAAGCTGGCGCTGCGCCGCCCGTCCAGCGATGCCGGCCCGGTGCAGGCGGCGCTGGAGATCGTGGTGGTGACCGTCGTCAACCAGCTGCGCGAGGTGCTGAACCGCGACCCCTGGCCCTATGTGCCGCTGCTCGGCTCGCTGTTCCTGTTCCTGGGCGTGGCCAACCTGTCGGCGATCCTGCCGGGGGTGAAATCGCCCACCGGCCATATCGAGACCCCGGCGGCGCTGGCGATCATCGTGTTCTTCTCGGTGCATTACTTCGGCTTCCGCGTGCGCGGCATCGGCCCCTATCTGCGCCATTATGTGCAGCCGTCGCCGTTTCTGCTGCCGCTGAACATCCTGTCCGAGATCACCCGGATCTTTTCGCTGATGGTCCGCCTGTTCGGCAATATGATGAGCCATGAGTTCATCATCGCCATCCTGCTGCTGCTGGCCGGTCTGCTGCTGCCGATCCCCTTCCTGCTGCTGGGCGTGCTGATCGGGCTGATCCAGGCTTACATTTTCACCATTCTGGCAACCGTCTACATCGCCGCCGCGGTCGGGGCCGCG
>JBFXGQ010000072.1:0-12201 GCA_050177915.1 Pseudodonghicola sp.
TTCGCGGCCGTTGCCGGATTTCTTCATGCCGCCGAAGGGCGAGCCCGGCGCGCGCGAGGTGCCGTTCATCTCGACCAGGCCGGAGCGCAGCACGCGGGCCATGCGGTTGGCGCGGGCCGGGTCCTGGGTCTGGACGTAGTTGGTCAGGCCGTATTCGGTGTCATTGGCCATGGCCACGACCTCTTCCTCGGTCTCGAACTTCATGATCGACAGCACCGGGCCGAAGATCTCCTCGCGGGCGATGGTCATGTCGGGGGTCACGTCGGCGAAGACCGTGGGGCGCACGTAGAAGCCCTTGTTGAACTGCTCCGGCAGGCCGGGGCCGCCGGCGATCAGGCGGGCGCCCTCGTCGATGCCCTTCTGGATCAGGCCCTGGATCTTGTCCCACTGGGTCTTGTTGACCACCGGACCGATGTGCTTGCCCTCGTCATGGGCGCTGCCGACGGTCACCTTGGCGGCGGTCTCGGCGGCGATCTCGACCGCCTGGTCGTAGATCTCGGCCTGCACCATCATGCGCGAGGGCGCGTTGCAGGACTGGCCGGTGTTGTTCATCATATGCAGCACGCCGCGCTTGACCGCCTTGTCGTCGGCATCGGCGAAGACCACGTTGGCGCCCTTGCCGCCCAGTTCCAGATGCACCTTCTTCAGCGTCTCGGCGGCGTTCTTCGAAATCGCGATGCCGGCGCGGGTCGAACCGGTGAAGCTGACCATATCCACATCCGGATGGCCGGTCAGCCGGGTGCCGACGCCCATGCCGTCGCCGTTCACCAGGTTGAAGACACCGGCGGGGAAGCCGGCCTCGTCCATCAGCTCGGCGAAGACCATGGCGTCGAGCGGGCTTTCCTCAGACGGCTTCAGGATCATGGTGCAGCCGGCGATGGCGGCGGCGCCGACCTTGAGCGTGACCTGGTTCATCGGCCAGTTCCAGGGCGTGATCAGCGCGGCGACGCCGACGGCCTCGTAGATGATGCGGTCGTTGGGGGCGCGGTCGTTCAGCGGGCGGTCGAATTCAAACGCCTTGGCGGCGCGGATGAAGTTCTTGAGGTGATAGGAGCCGGCGCCGACCTGCTGGGTGCGGGCCATGTCGATCGGCGCGCCCATGGCGACGGACATCGCCTGGGCCAGATCCTCGCCCTTGGCCATGTAGATTTCCAGCAGCTTCTCGACCAGCGCGATCCGCTCGGCCACCGGGGTGGCCATCCAGCCCGGCAGCGCCGCCTTGGCGGCGGCGACGGCGGCGTCGGCATCGGCATTGCCGCCCAGCGAGATCACCGCGCAGGGTTCTTCGGTCGAGGGGTCGATCACCTCGTAATCCCGGGCTTCGATCGGGGCCACCCACTGGCCGTTGATGTAGAAATTCCGCTTCTCGATCATCTCAGATACTCCCAACTCGGCGGTTTTCGCTGACCGTGCGGTCAGCGATTCCGCGTCACTGTGTCATTGCAGATGAATGGGGACAAGTCAGGGGATGCATCCTTATATCCGAGAGACTACATTTGCCGCGACGCGCGACAGAATCCGGATTCATATTTCAACGAGGAGAGACCCATGGGCCTGCGTATCAACGATATCGTCCCGAATTTCACCGCCCTGACCGATCAGGGCGAGATCACCTTCCACGACTGGATCGGCGACAGCTGGGCGATCCTGTTCTCGCACCCGAAGGACTTCACCCCGGTTTGCACCACCGAATTCGGTGCGGTGTCGCAGCTGGCCGACGAATGGGCCAAGCGCGGCACCAAGGTGATCGGCCTGTCGGTCGATGGCGCCGAGGAGCACAAGAAGTGGAAAGCCGATATCGAGGGCTTCTCGGGCGCCGAGGCCGGCTTTCCGATCATCGCCGACAGCGATCTGAAGGTGTCGAAGATGTTCGACATGCTGCCCGCCGACGCCTATCTGCCCGATGGCCGCACCGCCGCCGACAGTGCCTCGGTCCGTTCGGTCTTCATCATCAGCCCGGACAAGAAGGTGCAGCTGATCATGATCTATCCGATGTCGGTGGGCCGCAACTTTGCCGAGGTGGTGCGCGCGCTGGACGGTCTGCAGCGGACCTATCAGCAGCCGCTGGCGGTGCCGGCGAACTGGACCGTGGGTCAGGACGTGATCGTCGCGCTGTCGCTGGACGACGCCGCGGCCGAGGCGAAATACGGCGCGCTCGACAAGAAGCTGCCGTATCTGCGCTTCGCCAAGAACCCGAACTGAGCTGATCAGGGCTTTTGCGGGCGCAGGGCGACCTGCGCCCGATAGTGGGCCCGCCTGAATTCCCGCGCCAGCTTGCCGCTGGTGCGGGTCTTCTTTTGGATGGTCGAGCCGCCCAGATCGGCAGTCAGCTCGCGCGCGCCGCTGCCCAGCAGGCTGTGCACCGGCTGGCCGGTCACCCAGTGCATCTGCAGAAAGGTGTCGACCGGGCGGTCGAGGATCTCGGTCGCCTTCAGCAGCCGCCCGGCGGCGCCGCGGCCGACCACCTGCGCCACGGTCTGCAGCCCGATCACCCGCGGCAGGATCAGCTGCAGCCCGTCGCGCGCGCCCAGCACCTGCGCCGGACGCTCGCGCTGTTTCACCGGCAGGCGGATATAGCTGTCGGTGGTGGCATGTTCGCCGATCAGCGCCAGCGCCTGCGCCAGCCGGTCGCGGTCGATCTCCAGATCGTCCTCGACGATCAGCGCATAGTCCCAGCCCTCGGCCAGGATCCGCCGCCAGCAGCGCCGGTGACTGAGGAAACAGCCGATCTCGCCGGGGGCGAGCGGGAAGGGATAGCGCGGCGCAAAGGCATCGCCCTGCCGGATCCTCACGCCCGTGACCTGCGCCGGATCGCGCCCGTCCACCGCCTCGACCACATGCGCTCCGGGCAGCTCCCGCAGCAGCCTGAGCGCATTGGGCCGCCGCGCGGCGCTGGTGGGCATGTGGATGATGAGCGAATGCATGGGTGGTCTCGGGACGATCAGTTCGGTTCCTGCAGGATATTGAGCAGGGGGCGGAAAGCGTAGAGCCCCGGCGCACGTCCCGCGGGCGGGATCAGAACCTCTAGCAGGCCCGCCTCGACCAGACGGTTGGTGAAGCCGTTGGCGGTGGGTTTGGGGATGCCGGCATCGCGGGTGAACCGATTGTTCCTGAAGATCGGATTGGCAAAGATGTAGTTCAGCGCATCGACCGACCAGCGGGAGCGCAGAAGATCGCGGAACCGGTCCCGCATCTCGTCATAAAGCGTCTGAATTTGCCCCACGATATCGATGTTGGCATTCGCCTGCGCCTGAAGCGCGTTGAGGAAGAACACACACCACCCGGTCCAGTCTGCTTCGGCGGACACCGCCCTGAGCCGTTCGATATAGGCGTCCTTGTGCTGTTCGAAGTAGTCGCTGACAAAGAAATGCGGCGCGCCCAGGACCTGATTGTCCCACAACATCAGCGTGATCAGCATCCGCCCCAAACGGCCGTTGCCGTCGTCGAACGGGTGCAGCGCCTCGAATTCCGCATGGGCGATCGCGGTTTTCAGCAGCGGCTGGATCGTCGTGTCGGCGATATAGCGAACGAGCGCCTCCATCCCCGGCCCCAGCTGTTCCGGCGCCACCGGGATGAAGTCGATCCGGCGCTGCCGCCGGTCGCCGATATAGTTCTGTTCGCTCTTGTATTCGCCGGGGCGGCTTTTTGCCCCGCGCCCGAAGCTGAGCAGGGTCTTGTGCGCGCCGCGGATGAGGTGGCTGGAGATCGGAAAGCCATCGGCGATCTGACGTTCGGCCTGTTTCAGCGCCCGGGCGTAGAGCGCAACCTCCAGCGTGTCGTTGCGGGCGGTTTGCGACAGCTCCTGCTCGGTGGCATCGGCCTCAAGGCGCAACACCTCCTCCAGCGTGGAGATTGTGCCCTCCATACGCGAGGAAATCACCGCGTCGCGGGCGCGCAGCGGGGCGAGGAGCAACTCGCTGTTCGGCAGACTGCGCAACAGCGTGTCGTAACGGGCGAGCGCCATCGCGGTATCCGTCAACGGCATCACAAGCCGTTCGAGTTCCAGCTTGTGTGGGGGGAAGGTGCCCAAGTGGTAGCTGACCGCGTCGCTGCAGTCATAGACCGTGTTGTGTATCAGAACTTGGGATTTTCCAGTCATAACCGAAGTTGTGCCATGCCCATGAGACACAAACAAGCTTGAGTACACAAAAGGCACAAGTAGCGACCACAAACCGACTTCCGACGGGTGGAATGAACACAAGTCGGATTGTGTAATGAAGATCCTCAAATCCCATACACAAAAGCCCCGGCATTGCTGCCGGGGCTTCCGAAAATCCGAAGAGAGAAGGGCTTACTCCGCCTCTTCCTCTTTCTTCTCGCCGGTCATCTCTTCGCCGGTGGTCTGGTCGACCATCTTCATCGACAGGCGGACCTTGCCGCGGTCGTCGAAGCCCAGCAGCTTGACCCAGACTTCCTGACCTTCCTTCAGCACATCCGACGGATGGTTCAGGCGGCGGTTTTCGATCTGGCTGACGTGCACCAGGCCGTCGCGCTTGCCGAAGAAGTTCACGAAGGCGCCGAAGTCGACGATCTTGACGACCTTGCCCTTGTAGATCTTGCCCTCTTCCGGCTCGGCCACGATCGACCAGATCATGTCATGCGCCTTCTGGATGGCTTCGCCGTCCGGCGAGGCGATCTTGATGACACCGTCGTCGTTGATGTCGACCTTGGCGCCCGACACTTCGACGATTTCACGGATGACCTTGCCGCCCGAACCGATCACTTCGCGGATCTTGTCGGTGGGGATCTGCATCATCTCGATGCGCGGGGCGTGGACGCTGAAGCTGCCGGCCTCGCTGCGGGCTTTCGCCATTTCGCCGAGGATATGCAGACGGCCTTCCTTGGCCTGGGCCAGCGCCTGCTCCATGATCGCGGGGGTGATGCCGGCGACCTTGATGTCCATCTGCAGCGAGGTGATGCCCTCTTCGGTGCCCGCGACCTTGAAGTCCATGTCGCCGAGGTGATCCTCGTCGCCGAGGATGTCGGTCAGAACGGCGTAGGAGCCGTCGTCTTCCAGCACCAGACCCATGGCCACACCGGCCACCGGCGCCTTGAGCGGCACGCCGGCATCCATCATCGACAGCGAGCCGCCGCAGACGGAGGCCATCGAGGAGGAGCCGTTCGACTCGGTGATCTCCGACACCACGCGGATGGTGTAGGGGAAGTCGGTCGGGGCCGGCAGCACCGCCTGCAGCGCGCGCCAGGCCAGCTTGCCATGGCCGATCTCACGACGGCCGGGCGAGCCCACGCGGCCAACCTCGCCCACCGAATAGGGGGGGAAGTTGTAATGCAGCAGGAAGTTCGATTTGAAGTTGCCGTGCAGCGCGTCGATGAACTGTTCGTCATCGCCGGTGCCCAGCGTGGTCACCACCAGCGCCTGGGTTTCGCCGCGGGTGAACAGCGCCGAGCCATGGGTACGCGGCAGCAGGCCGGTTTCCGACACGATCGGGCGGACCTGGTTCAGCGCGCGGCCGTCGATGCGGCGGCCGTTCTTGACCACGTCGCCACGCAGCACCGAGGATTCCAGCTTCTTGAAGGCGGAGCCGAGGTTGATGTCCTCAAGCTGCTCGTCGTTCAGCGTCGCCTTGATGGCGTCGCGGGCGGCGGCCACGGCGGCGACACGCTGCTGCTTGTCGGTGATCGCATAGGCGGCGCGCATCTGCTCTTCGCCGGCGGCTTTGACCGCGGCATAGAGATCGCTGTAATCCGGCGGGGTGAAGTCGAAGGGCTCTTTCGCGGCGGCTTCGGCCAGGTCGATGATCAGGTCGATCACCGGCTGGATCTGCTCATGCGCGAAGGTGACGGCGCCCAGCATCTCGGCCTCGGTCAGCTCGTAGGCTTCCGATTCCACCATCATCACCGCGTCCTTGGTCCCGGCGACCACCAGGTCGAGGCGCTGCTCGGGGTTCAGGCGCAGGTTGTGCATGTCGTCCACGGTGGGGTTCAGCACGTATTCGCCATCCTCGAAACCGACGCGGCAGCCGGCGATCGGGCCCATGAAGGGCACGCCCGAGATGGTCAGCGCGGCAGAGGCGGCGATCATCGCCACGATGTCGGGGTCGTTGACCAGATCGTGGCTCAGGACGGTGCACATCACCAGCACTTCGTTCTTGAAGCCGGGGACGAACAGCGGGCGGATCGGCCGGTCGATCAGACGCGCGGTCAGCGTCTCTTTCTCGGTCGGGCGCGCCTCACGCTTGAAAAAACCGCCGGGGATCTTGCCGGCGGCGTAGTATTTCTCTTGATAATGCACGGTCAGCGGGAAGAAGTCCTGGCCGGGCTTCTGTTCGCGGGCGAAGGTCACGTTGGCCATCACGCTGGTTTCGCCCAGCGTCGCAATGACCGAACCATCGGCCTGGCGGGCAACCTTGCCGGTTTCCAGAGTGAGGGTTTCCTCCCCCCACTGCATAGATTTCGTGGTTACGTCAAACATTGTGTTTTCCTGTTCAGGGAGCCCTCCCAGGCGTATCCCGGGTCTCCCGTTTGCATGGCGGCCCCATTGCCGCCGCCCCAGATATCCTCTTGCATGTGCCTAGGGGCCAAAGGCGTCACGTCTCAGATGTGGCGCCCATACAGGAGTTTGGCTGTTTTGGGAAGCAGGGAGTTTTCCTGCCGCCTGGGGGAGCGGGCGGCGGCGCGGCTGCGCGCGACCGCGATCCGGACCGTGGGCGAAAAGGGATGGGACGGGTTCGTCCGCGCCGTTGTCGGGGCGGATTGACCCGGATCGCCCGCCGGTTGCGGCGCCCGCCCGGTACGCTATAGTCCCGCCCGGAGAGGACGACCTCCCCCGGCCGCGGCCGGGACAGCATTCGGGACGGCCCGGCAGGACTGAACCACGCGAGAGACCTCATGCGCAGCACCTCAGACCGGATCCGCCACGCGGTGAGTTTCGAGATCATCGGACTGGCCATTGTCACGCCGCTGGGCAACTGGGCCTTCGGCATGCCGCTCCATGCGGTGGGGGTGGTGGCGATCTCCGGCTCGCTGGCCGCGATGGCGCTGAACTACGTCTACAACCTGCTGTTCGACCATGCGCTGTTGCGCCTGACCGGGAGCGTGCGCAAGACGCTGCCGCAGCGCATCCTGCACGCGCTGCTGTTCGAGGCGACGCTGCTGGCGGTGCTGATGCCCTTCATCGCCTGGTTCCTCGGCGTCGGCCTGATCGAGGCGCTGTTGCTGGACCTGAGCCTGGCGGGCTTCTATCTGGTCTATGCCTTCGCCTTCAACTGGGCCTACGACCTGATCTTCCCGATCCCCGACCCGCTGCCGCAGGGACGGTAGCGGGGGGGGCTTTCACGGTCGCGGACAGGGTAGGAACGCCGCTCAGTTCTGCGCGGCGAGCAGCTTGCGCAGCTGGCTGGGGAACAGCTGCAGGATCATCGTCTCGGTCATCGCCGCGCCCTCATGGGCGACATAGATCCGCAGGTCGATGGGGGTGCCGTCGTCCTCGGCCAGGCTGGAAAAGTCGATGTCGAACATCGCGCGCCAGCGGTCGGTGCTGACCACCGGATAGGCGACTTCGCCCGACACCGCCCCGCGCGAGGCGGTGACCACCGCGGTGGTCTGCGGCCCGCGGTCGAGCGCTTCGAAGCCGCGCGATTCGAAATCGCAGACGATCTTCACGGTATCGGCCGGGCGCGCCTGGCCGGGAATGCCGCCCCTGCCGATCCGCACCGCCAGGAAACGGGCGGTCTGCGGCGGCACCGGGCAATCCTCCAGCCAGCTCAGCCGGTAGTTCAGCCGGTATTCGCGCCCCGCCCCGGCGGGGTCCGAAGGCGTCCAGAAGGCGACGATATTGTCGAAGGTCTCGTCATCGGTGGGCAATTCGATCAGCGTCACGCTGCCGTCGCCCCAATCCTCCAGCGGTTCGATCCAGGCCGAGGCGCGTCGCTCGTAGAAGACACCGTCGTCCTCATACTGGCTGAAGGCGCGTTCGCGCTGCATCAGGCCGAAGCCGCGCACGCCCGGGGTGGCGAAGCTGTTGGCCATGATCCGCGGCGGGTTGTTCAGCGGCCGCCAGATGCGTTCGCCATTGCCGGCGTGGATCTCCAGCCCGTCGCTGTCATGCACTTCGGGGCGCCAGTCGGCGCCGAGATGGCGGTCGTGCTTGCCGAACCAGTACATCGAGGTCAGCGGCGCCAGCCCCAGCCGCGCGACGTCGCCGCGCAGGAAGATATCGGCCGAGACCTCCTGCACCACGCCCTGGTCGTGGCGTGAGGTGATGCGATAGGCCCCCGTCGCCCGCGGGCTTTCCAGCAGCGCATAGGTGGTGATGGCGCCATCCCCGTGCTGCTCCAGCCAGAAGCGGGTGAAGCGGGGGAACTCCTCCGGTCCACCGGCGATCGCGGTATCGAGCGCGAGGCCACGCACCGACAGGCCGAACTGACCGGAATAGCCCGAGGTGCGCCAGTAGGAGGCACCGAGGAAGGCCATCCAGTCGAGCCGGGTTTCGGGGTCCTGCACCGAAAACCCGGCAAAGCCCTCGGTCCGGGTCAGCTGCTGCGCCGGGCTGTCCGCGGGAATGGTGAAGAGCGCGCGCGAGAACGGCACCTCGCGCGCGGTGTCGCCCTCGACCACATAGACATGCACCGGCAGCGGGAAGTAGCGGCCGGGGAAGAAGAACTGCACCGGGTTGTCGGCCGGGCTCTCGCCCCAGAGCGCGCGGTCGCGGCGGAAGCGGATCTGGCCATGGGCGTCGAAGTCGATCTGCTCCAGGATCGCGGCATCGGGCGATGGCTCTTGCGCGAAGGCCTGTCGCGACAGGCCGCGGGCCATTTCGCGCAGATGGTCGAAAGAAAAGGGCTCAGCCGGGCCGAGCGCGATGCCCGAGGCCACCGCGGCGCTCTGCGCGCGGGCGAATTCGGGCAGGAAGCAGAAGGCGCCTGCGCCCAGGGCTGCGGCCAGCACCGCGCGGCGGTCAGGGTGTTCGACGGGCATGCCGGTCTCCAGAGATCATCGCTGATAGCAGACTTTCGGCCAAGCCCCGCGGCGCCGCAACACCAGAAACGGTGCCGGGCCGATGACTGCGGCTGCCGGGAGACAGCGCGCATGAAAAAACGCCCGCTCCAACCGGAACGGGCGCCATGATGTCCGAAGACCGGGGTCGCCTCAGCGACGCAGGCCCAGACGCTCGATCAGCGACTGGTAACGGGCTTCGTCCTTGCCCTTCAGGTAGTCCAGCAGCTTGCGGCGCTGGGCAACCATTTTCAGAAGGCCACGGCGGCCGTGGTTGTCCTTCTTGTGGGTCTTGAAGTGCTCGGTCAGCGTCGCGATGCGCGAGCTGAGGATCGCAACCTGAACCTCGGGCGAACCGGTGTCGCCGTCCTTGGTTGCGTATTCTTTCATGACGCGGTTTTTTTCTTCCGGCGTGATCGACATCGGGGTCTCCTTTACAGGTTGGAGTGGATGGCGCAGGCCGGGATGTCGTCCAGCACAGGCCCATGGAGAAATCGCGCACCGAATCCGGCACGGGATGCGGGCGTATAGGCGGTTTCCGCACCGATGGCAAAGGATTTCAGCCCACCGGCGGCGCCCAGGGCTCCGGCTGCCGGCTGTAGGCGATATAGAGCGGATGCCGCGGATGGCCGTCGCGGGTCAACCCCAGATGGCAGAGCGGCCGGCCGGTCGCCCGCAGCAGCGCCTCGACCTGGCGGCCGCGGTCCAGATGCGCCCCATGCGCGCCCCAGGCGGCGATCACCTGATCGGCCCAGGCGGCGCCGTCGATCAGGGTGGCGTCGTTGTCGGGCCCCACCGGATCGGCGGCGCGGCGCATCGCCCGCGGATCGGTCTCGCGCCAGGCGAAGATATTGGTGACCCGGAAGCCGCCGAACCCCAGCGCCCGCGCCCGCCGCTCGCAGCGCTCGACCGTGGGGTCGTTCTGCACCTCGGTCGCGGTCGAGGGGTTGAGCATGACGAAGAGCAGCCGCCGACCCGCCGGATCCCAGACCCGCGTCAGGCTGTAGCGATAGCCCTCACAATCGGAATAGACGGCGGTCGAGGGCGCGTCGCCCTTGGTATGGCTGCGGCGGATCATGGCCGCAGGTCTAGCCGTCCGCGCGCCGGAGGGGAAGCCGCCGGCGGGAGATTGGGGGCGCTGCCCCCGCCGCCCTGGCGGGCGCCTCCCCCGGAGTATTTGCGGCGAGAAGAAGCCGGGGCAGCACCCGCGCTTTCATCTTGGTCCAAATACCTCCGCCGGAGGCACGCGCCGCAGGCGCGTCACTGGTTGAACACCCGGCTGGGGTGCAGCTCGCCGGCCTTGTAGATCCCGACCGCAACCGCGCGGCCGTCGAAGGAGGCCCAGCATTCGTCGCCGTATTCCACATCCGCGGGCAGCACGATGCCCGGGTTGCCGTTGCGCAGCCTTGCGGCGCCCTCGGCGGTGCATTTGACCTCGGGCAGATCGGCGAGACCTTGTTCCAGCGGCCGGATATAGGGGTCGAGTTCGGTGGTCTTGGCCAGCGCGTCGATGGTCTCGATGCTGATGCCGTCCTCGGCGTCGAACGGGCCGGACCAGATCCGGCGCAGCCGCACCACATGGCCGTGGCAGCCCAGCGCCGCGCCCAGATCGCGGGCGATCGAGCGGACATAGCCGCCCTTGCCGCAGGTCATCTCCAGCTCGACGTGATCGGCGTCGGGGCGGTCGGTCATCACCAGCTCCTCGACCCAGAGCGGGCGCGCCTGCACCTCGAACGCCTCGCCCTCGCGGGCGAGCTTATAGGCGCGCTGGCCGTCGATCTTGACGGCGGAGAACTTCGGCGGCACCTGCATGATGTCGCCGACGAACTGGCCGAGCGCCGCCTTGATCTGATCGTCCGAGGGGCGCGCGTCGCTGGTCGCGATCACCTCGCCCTCGGCGTCATCGGTATTGGTGGCCTGGCCCAGCCGCACGGTGAAGCGATAGGCCTTCAGCGCATCGGTGATGAAGGGCACGGTCTTGGTCGCCTCGCCCAGCGCCACGGCCAGCACGCCGGTGGCTTCCGGATCGAGCGTGCCGGCATGGCCCGCCTTCGTCGCGTCGAGCGCCCAGCGCACCTTGTTCACGACCGCGGTCGAGGTCATGCCGGCGGGCTTGTCCACCACCAGCCAGCCGGAAATGTCGCGTCCCTTGCGTTTGCGTGCCATATTGTCCCCGAAGTCCTGAGAATGAGGCCGGGGGCCTAGCCGATGGGGCGCGCGCTGTCAATTTCGCCTGTGCAGCGCCGGCGGTCACTCGGCCGCTTCCACCACGCCGACGATCGGCCCGAGAGCGAAACCGGGATCGTCGCGGCCCAGCGCGGGCGCGTAGAGGCGCGAGATATTGCCGTCGAAATAGAGCGCCTGCGGCAGCCCCAGCCCGTCGCGGAACAGCCGGCCGAAGGCGTGGAAGGTCACCGCGTTGCGGGACAGGACGAAGACGGCGCGTTTGCCGTCTGCGCTGGTGCCCACCCCGTTGCGGACATAGCGCGAGCTGCTGTCGGGCAGGAACCGCGGGTGCAGCGTGCCGTCGATCACCAGCATCGGGCCGGATTGGGTGGCGTAGCTGCAGTCGGGGGCCTCGGCGATATAGCGCAGGGTCTCGATCACATCGGCGCGGCCGGGGCGGATGCAGAAGACGCCATTGGGCAGCAGGCCGAAATTGCCGGGGCCCGCGTTGGGCATCACTTGCCTGTATTCGCGCCCCGCCTCGACATAATGGCCGACGGGCGAGCGGTCGGGGTGATACATGCCGGCGTTCATCGCAAAGGCCAGCTGCCGCCCCTCGGCGGCCAGCCGGTCGTTCACCGCCGCGAACTGGCCCAGCACCCGGCCCTGATCATCGTTCAGGAACAGGCGCAGATCCTCTTGTCCGGCCGCGACCTCGCACAGGGTGTAGCGGTTGCCGTCAAAGTCCATGTCGCGGCACTCGACCGCGCCGGCGGGCGCGGCGATGGCCGCCGCCAGAGCGATCAGCGCCGCGCGGATCACGTCTCCAGATCGCGGCGCACCGCGTCCTGCGACAGCATGCGGCGGGTCTCGTCCATCTGGTCGAAGGTCTCGTCCAGCTGGAACCGCAGGTCGGGGGTGAACTTCAGCCCGGCCTTCTTGCCGATGATGCGCCGCAGCTCGCCCTTGTTGCGGGCCAGTAGTTTCAGCACATCCTCCTGCCCCTTGCCGCCCAGCGGCAGCACGTAGGCGGTGGCAATCTTGAGGTCGGGCGGGGGGGGGCGCTCGCCCACCGGGGAC
>JBFXGQ010000073.1:0-12190 GCA_050177915.1 Pseudodonghicola sp.
AAAGGCCTCCACGCCGATCTCCACCCGCAGCGGCTCAGGCGTCGTCCGTGCCGCCGCCAGCACCGCGTCGCGCACCGCCTCGGCCCGCTTCAACGCGATACCGCGGTTCGCCTCGGCGGGACCTTCGCCATCGCTGAATCCCACGAACAGCAGGCTCTCGGCATCGAAGGCGCCGACTTCGATGGCGCGGGCGAGCTGGTCGATATTGGCGCGCGACTGCGCATCGGGCCGGGTCGATCCGGCCTCGAACCGGAACGAGGTGGTCAGCCGCGTCAGCGGCCCCAGCGTGGCGATCATCCGCTGCAGCTCGTCCAGCGGCACCTCGGCGCCGGCGGTGGCGATGGCGTTGGCCAGCCGGTCGCCCTGGGCGTTGACCGCGATCCTCTCGGGCGCCTGATCGACGAATCCGGCGCGCCGGATCACGATCTGCGCCGCCGGGCTCTGGACATAAAGCAGGAATTCCCGCGCCACCTTGGGCAGGCGACGGGCCGGCATATAGAGGAACATCGGCGAGACCAGCGGATAATCCTCGGTCTTGATGCTGCGCCGGCCGGCGGACAGCGAAAAGCCGCAGCTGCCAGTCAGCGTCAACGCCCGGGCGGTGCCGGTTTCGGCAAAGCTGGCGATGCCGATGGCAAAGGGATCGGCGCTGACCGCGCGGGCCAGCGCGCTGCTGCGGGCATGGCGCGCCACGCCCGGCGCCAGAGTCAGACCGGCGGGGCGCAGCAGCCGGTCCTCCACCGCCTGGCTCAGCCCCGAACCCGCGTCGGGCAGGTGCAGCGCGATCGGCGCCTCGGGCCCGCCCAGCTCGGCCCAGCTGAGGATCTGGCCGGCGAAGATCCGCGCCAGATCGGTGGTCGAGATGCGGCGGATCGGGTTGCCCGGCGCCACCACCGGCACCATCGCATCCAGCGCCAGCACCCGGCTGCGGTTGCGGTCAGTCATATCGCCCATGCCCGCGTCGAAGGCGCGCTTGCGCTCCTCCGGCCGGATCTCGCGCAGGGCCATGACGATATCGGCCTCATTGGCCAGCAGATCGGCGAATCCCTCGTCGGTATTGGTCACCCGGAAGACGAAGCTGGCCAGCATGGCGCCGGTCTCGGGACGGGCGAGGGTATATTCGAAATGGGTGTCGTCCAGGCCCTGCCGTTCGGCGCGCCAGCCGTTGCGCAGCGCAAAACCCTCGACCAGCGCCGGCAGCAGCACCTCGCCCATGGTGGAGGAGCCCGACAGCATCAGCTCGGCCACGAAATCGGTGAGATTGGGACAGCCCGGCCCCTCGCAAGACACGCCGGAGCCATCCACCGTCAGCTCGCCATATTTGGTGTCGAGCCGGTAGAATTCGCCGTCGAAGCCCAGCAGCGTGCCGGTCACCTTCACCGCGCCGTCGGGCGAGGTCAGGGTGACATCCTGCGCCAGAACCGGACGCGCAACGACAAAAAGAATGAGTGCGGCGAAGACCGCCGCACGTTGCCAAATCATGTGAAACCTTAATTCAATCGCGGATCATTTCGCCGCGATCTTCAGGTCATCCAGCAGATTATTCAACACCAGAAAGTCGCCCACCGCACCGCAACCCGGCACCGCGAGATCGAGCTCGCGCGTGCGGAGCTGATCGCCGCCCTGACGCTGCAGCAGCTGGGCGGAAATGTCGCGGCCGCAATTGGCCTGGGTCACCTCGGCCTCGATGCTCAGCGCGATCTCGCCGCTGCGGTCGGCCTGGCCCGAGGGGAAGGTATAGACCTCGACCATCAGCGGCGACAGCGTGTCGGCGACACCCAGACGCAGCACCCGGCCCGAGGCATGGCCGTCGTCCCCGTGCGGCGCGGCACCGGACCAGACATGGCCGGCATCGCCATAGCCGGCGCCGAATTCGCGGGCGTGGATCTGGAACCCGGCATCGCCCGACCATTGCAGGGCGATGCGGTCGTAGTCGCCGATATCCCGCACACGCGCGGTCGCCACCGCGCCCTCGCCATTGTCGAAGGCGGCGATAAACACCGCATGCTCGGCCAGCGCGGGCACCGCCACCTCCAGCTCGCCATCCGGGTCGGTGACGGCGGCGAAGATCATGCCGTGGTGATGCACCACCACCCGCGCATTGCCCAGGCAGGGCGCGCTGACGCGGAAATCGACCATCGCCCCGGGCGCCGGCACCGCCGTGGCGGTCACGTCGCAGCCGAGCGCGGGCAGCGCCGGCTCCTGCGGCGCGGCGGGCAGTGGATCGTCCTGCCGCGCCACGGCGGCATCGAGCGCGGCCAGTTCCATCGGCAGCGGTGCCGGGGTCTGCGGCAGCACCGGCGGCAGCACGGTCTCCGGCTGCGCCGAGGTCAGGGCGATGCGTTCGAGGTCGAGGGCGACAGGCTGCGCCAGACGTCGCGGCGCCGCGGCCGGCGCCGGCGCGATCGGATCGGCCGGGGCGGCGATGACAGGCGCGGGCGCATCCGCCGCCACATGCCGGGGCGCCGGCTGGCCGCGCTGCATCACATAGCCGATGCCCAGCGCACAGGCCAGCGTGCCGCCGGCGAGAACAAACAGACGCATTGCGGACATCACCGCATCCTCCGTCACCATTCGGGTCGCGTCAGATGTGACCCCGAAAGACGGCCATGATATGGCCGCCCGGGGGAGTCATTCGGGCAGTTTGATGTCCCGCAGCGACGGTGGACGGCGGGTCAGGCCAGCCGTCCGTGGCAGTGCTTGAACTTCTTGCCGCTGCCGCAGGGGCACTTCTCGTTCCGGCCGGGGGTGCCCCAGGTGCTGGGGTCGTTCTCGTCGAACCCGGGGATCGGCCCCTCGCCCGCCTCGACGGCGGCCAGCACCTCGTCGGCCTCGGCCTCGGCCTCGTCGGCCTGACGCTGCATCATCGCCTGCTGGGCGGCGAATTGCGCCAGCATCTGGCGCTGCTCCTCTTCGGTCAGCGGTCGCACCCGCGCCAGCTTCTGCGTCACCGCCTCGCGCAGACCATCCAGCATGCCTTCGAACAGCTGGAAGCTCTCGGTCTTGTATTCGTTCAGCGGATCGCGCTGCGCATAGCCGCGGAACCCGATGACCGAGCGCAGATGCTCCAGCGTCACCAGATGCTCGCGCCATTTGGTATCGATGGTGTCCAGCAGCACCTCTTTCTCGATCTGGCGCATGTTGTCCGAACCGAAATCGACCGCCTTCTTGGCCATCATCTCGTCGCTGGCCTTGATCAGACGCTCGCGGATGTCGTCGTCGTCCACACCCTCTTCGGCGGCCCATTCGATCACCGGCACATCCAGCCCCAGCTTCTCGATCGCCTGAGCGTAGAGCCCCTGGGTATCCCACTGATCGGCGTAGGAGCGCGGCGGCATATGGGTGTCGACCAGATCGTCGATCACCTGATGGCGCATGTCGGCGGCCACGTCGGACAGATCCTTGGCCGCCATGATCTCGCGCCGCTGGGCGAAGATCACCTTGCGCTGGTCGTTCATCACATCGTCGAACTTCAGGATGTTCTTGCGAATGTCGAAGTTGCGACCCTCGACCTTGGCCTGGGCGCGTTCCAGCGATTTGTTGACCCAGGGGTGAATGATGGCCTCGCCTTCCTTCATCCCCAGCGTCTTGAGCACCTTGTCCAGCCGCTCGGACCCGAAGATGCGCATCAGGTCGTCTTCCAGGCTGAGGAAGAACACGGTGCGGCCCGGGTCGCCCTGACGACCCGACCGGCCGCGCAGCTGGTTGTCGATGCGGCGGCTTTCGTGCCGTTCCGAACCGATGACGAAGAGACCGCCGGCCTCCAGCACCTTCTGCTTTTCCTCGGCGTGCTTGGCTTCCTCGGCGACGCGCAGCGCCACCGGATCGGCCTCGGGGTTTTCCTCCAGCGCGGCCAGCACCTTCAGCTCGACATTGCCGCCCAGCTGGATGTCGGTGCCGCGACCGGCCATGTTGGTGGCGATGGTCACCGCGCCCAGACGGCCGGCGTCGGCCACGATCTCGGCCTCGCGCTCGTGCTGGCGGGCGTTCAGGACGTTGTGCACGACCCCGGCCTGCGTCAGCATTTGCGACAGCATCTCGGATTTCTCGATCGAGGTGGTGCCGACCAGAACCGGCTGGCCCTTTTCGTTGGCCTGTTTGATCTCGTCGATGATGGCGCGGTATTTCTCGGCCGCGGTGCGGAACACCTGGTCGTCCTCGTCCTTGCGCGCGATCGGCCGGTTGGTGGGCACTTCGACCACGCCCAGCTTGTAGATCTCGGCGAATTCCTCGGCCTCGGTGGCCGCGGTGCCGGTCATGCCGCCCAGCTTGTCATAAAGCCGGAAGAAGTTCTGGAAGGTCACGCTGGCCAGCGTCACGTTCTCGGGCTGGATCTGGACGTGCTCCTTGGCCTCGATCGCCTGATGCAGACCTTCCGACAGCCGCCGGCCCGGCATCATCCGGCCGGTGAATTCGTCGATCAGCACCACCTCGCCGCCGCGGACGATGTAATCCTTGTCTTTCTGGAACAGCTTATGCGCGCGCAGGCCCTGGTTCACATGGTGCACGATGGTCGTGCTTTCCGGATCGTAGAGCGTCTGCTGCGGGTCCAGCAGGCCGCGGGCATGCAGCTGGTCTTCCAGAAACTCGTTGCCGGCCTCGGTGAAGGTGACGCTGCGGGCCTTCTCGTCGATGTCGAAATGATCCTCGGTCAGCAGCGGGATCACCTGGTCGATGGTGGCATAAAGCTCGGACCGGTCGTCGGCGGGGCCGGAGATGATCAGTGGCGTGCGCGCTTCGTCGATCAGGATGCTGTCCACCTCGTCGACGATCGCGTAATAGTGATGCTTCTGGAACAGCTGGCTCAGCTCGGACTTCATGTTGTCGCGCAGATAGTCGAAGCCGAATTCGTTGTTGGTGCCATAGGTGACGTCGGCGCCATAGGCATCCAGCTTGTGCTCATTGCCCATGCCGGACCAGATCACCGCCGAGCGCATGCCGAGCGCGGCATAGACCTTGCCCATCCATTCCGAGTCGCGCTTGGCCAGATAGTCGTTGACCGTGACCACATGCACGCCCTTGCCCATCAGCGCATTCAGATAGGCGGGGAAGGTGGCGACCAGCGTCTTGCCCTCGCCGGTCTTCATCTCGGCGATATTGCCCTGATGCAGGAAGATGCCACCCATCAGCTGGGTGTCGAAGGCCCTGAGCCCCAGCGCCCGCCGGGCGCCCTCGCGGACGTTGGCAAAGGCCTCCGGCAGCAGATCGTCCAGACTCTCTCCGCCCTGCGCCCGCTGGCGCAGTTCCGCAGTCTTTTCCTTGAGCCCCTCGTCGCTGAGCTTCTCGAACTCCGGTTCCAGCGCGTTGATCTTTTCGACCAGAGGCCGCGTCGCCTTGATCTTGCGGTCGTTCGGCGTGCCGAACACCTTTTTGGCGAGAGTTCCGATACCCAGCATGTTGTCTCCGCGGCTCTGACTTCATCGTGTTTTCGTCAGGCTTGCCCGCCCTGCACGCAACCCATAGATACAGGGAGAATACGGTCCTGACGTCGGCCCTAAGGCGATGTAAGGGGCGGTGGAAACAGTGTCAACGCTGCGCCCTGTCGCGGCACCCCAAGGATAGGATGATTCAATGCTCAAAGGTCTCACAGCTCTGCCGGCGCTGGCGCTTGCCGGTCTGCTGGCGCTGCCCGCCCTGGCGGAAACTCCCACCGCCGAGACCGTGGTCGCCCGCGTCAACGGGCAGGCGATCACCCTGGGCCATCTGATCATCGCCCGCGCCACCCTGCCGCAGCAATATCAGCAGCTGCCGGCCGAAGTGCTCTATAGCGCGATTCTGGACCAGCTGATCCAGCAGACCGCGCTGGAGCAGGCCCATGGCCCCGAGGTGCCGCGCCACGTGGAACTGTCGCTGGACAACGAACGCCGCCAGCTGCTGGCCGGCGACGAGATCGAGAAGATCATGGCCAGCTCGGTCAGCGAAGCCGATATCGAGGCCGCCTATCACGCCCAATATGGCGCCGACTACAACGAGCAGGAATATAACGCCTCGCACATCCTGGTGGAGACCGAGGACGAGGCCAAGGCGATCCGCGCCGAACTGGAAGGCGGCGCCGATTTCGCCACCCTCGCCAAGGAGAAATCCACCGGCCCGTCGGGCCCCAACGGCGGCGAACTGGGCTGGTTCAGCAAGGGCATGATGGTGCCCGAGTTCGAACAGGCCGTGGTCGACATGAAGCCCGGCGATATCTCGCAGCCGGTGCAGACCCAGTTCGGCTGGCATATCGTCAAACTGAACGATGCCCGCGCCAAGACGCCCCCGACGCTGGAGGAGGTCCACGACGAGATCGCCGGCGAGCTGCGCCAGAAGGCGGTGGCAGAGCGGATTCAGAAGCTGGTCGACGAATCCGACGTCGAACGGCCCGAAATCGAAGGGCTTGAGCCCGCAATGATCCAGAATCTGGATCTGGTAAGGAACTGATCCCGTGGCCACGATCACCCATGTCTCTCCGCTCGCGCCCGCGTCCTTTCCGGATCTGCCGCTGATCAGCGGCGTGCGCTTCGCCTCTGCCGCGGCCGGCGTGCGCTATAAGGGGCGTACCGATGTGATGCTGGCGGTGCTGCAGCCCGGCACCGCCATGGCCGGCGTCTTCACCAAATCCGCCACCCGTTCGGCCCCGGTGCTGGACTGTCAGGCCAAGCTGGGCGGCGACGCCGCCGCGCCGGCCGCGATCCTGGTGAACTCCGGCAATTCCAACGCCTTTACCGGCCATTACGGCCAAGCCTCGGTCGCGGCGATCACCGCCGCGGTGGCCGAGATCACCGGGGTGCCGGCGTCCCGCGTCTTTACCGCCTCGACCGGGGTGATCGGCGAGCCGCTGCCGCACGACCGGATCGTGGCCAAGCTGGACGAGCTGAACGGCGCGCTGGCCGAGACCGCCATCGAGGACGCCGCGCGGGCGATCATGACCACCGACACCTTCCCCAAGGGCGCCTGCGCCTCGGTCGAGGTGGGTGGCAAGACCGTGCAGATCGCCGGCATCGCCAAGGGCTCGGGCATGATCGCGCCGGATATGGCGACCATGCTGGTCTATATCTTCACCGATGCCGCCTACGATCAGGCGGCGTTGCAGGCGCTGCTGTCGAAACTCACCGACACCACGTTCAACTGCATCACCGTGGACAGCGACACCTCGACCTCGGACAGCCTGATGCTGGCCGCCACCGGCGCCGCCGGGGTGGACGCCACCGGCAATGCGGAGTTCGAGACCGCGCTGCACGGGGTGATGCTGGATCTGGCGCAGCAGGTGGTGCGCGACGGCGAGGGCGCCACCAAGTTCGTCGAGATCCGGGTCACCGGCGCGGCCAGCGATGCCGACGCCAAGGTCCACGGGCTGGCGATCGCCAACTCGCCTCTGGTCAAGACCGCCATCGCCGGCGAGGATCCGAACTGGGGTCGCGTCGTCATGGCGATCGGCAAATCCGGCGCCGCCGCCGACCGCGACCGGCTGACCATCCGCTTCGGCGACATTCTGGTTGCCGAAAAGGGCTGGGTGTCCCCCAGCTACAGCGAAGAGCAGGCCGCCGCCTATATGAAGGGGCAGGAGCTGGTGATCGCCGTGGATCTGGGGCTGGGCGACGGGCAGGCCACGGTCTGGACCTGCGATCTGACCCATGGCTACATCGAGATCAACGCGGACTATCGGTCGTGAAAACGGTCCTGGTCTCCGCCGTTGCGCTGATCGACCCGGAGGGGCGCGTGCTGCTGGCACAGCGCCCCGCGGGCAAATCCATGGCCGGCCTTTGGGAGTTTCCGGGCGGCAAGATCGAGCCCGGCGAAACCCCCGAGGCCGCTCTGATCCGCGAGTTGCAGGAGGAGCTGGGCATCAACACCTGGTCGTCCTGTCTGGCACCGCTGACCTTTGCCAGCCATTCCTACGAGGATTTCCACCTGCTGATGCCGCTGTTTGCTTGCCGCAAGTGGGAAGGCATCCCGCAGGCGCGCGAGGGGCAGGTGCTGAAATGGGCCCGGGTGCAGGAGCTGCGCGATTATCCGATGCCGCCGGCCGACCTGCCGCTGATCCCGATTCTGCGCGACTGGCTCTGATCCGGCGGCCGGTTCACGGCCGTCCTGAGAGCGATCTTTCAACGATGTTGCGGATCGAAAGTGCGGTTTCGCCTATATTTTGTGTATTGTGACGGCATTTTGACAGTTTCGTCACCATTTTATGTATAGGTGTGCGGTCCACCCTTGGTGTATCCTAGGGTTGTCATTTCTTTGAGGGAGGAGTTGACATGCTTCGGACCATCACGGTGAGCAGCTGCGTATCCGTTCAGGGCGTATTCGTCCGGTCGCTTCCCGACGGCAGGATTGCCGTCCGGGTCGGGCGCACCGTGTACGAAGGGCGCCCCGTGCAATCCGCCGCCTAGGCGGACCGCCGAGCGAGAACAAAAAAGGGGGCAGCGACACTCACGCTGCCCCCTTTTTGTATCTGAGCCCTGCGGCCGGGCGGGGCCTCGCGGCCCCACGCCCGATTAGGCGAGGGTGCGGGTGACTTCCTCGCGCTCGAAGATCTCGATGACATCGCCGGGGCGGATATCGTCGTAATTCTCGAAGGCCATACCGCATTCCTGACCCGACTGAACCTCGGACACCTCGTCCTTGAAGCGCTTGAGGGTCTTCAGCGTGCCTTCGTGGATCACCACGTTGTCGCGCAGCAGGCGCACCCCGGCCGAGCGGCGGGCGACACCTTCGGTGACCAGACAGCCGGCGACCTTGCCGACGCCCGTGACCTTGAAGACTTCCTTGATCTCGGCGTAGCCGATGAAGTTCTCGCGGATCTCGTTCGACAGCAGGCCCGAAGCGGCGGCTTTCACATCGTCCACCAGATCGTAGATCACGCTGTAATAGCGGATTTCCACGCCCTTCTGGTTGGCGGCGTTGCGGGCCGGCGCATTGGCGCGGACGTTGAAGCCGATCACCGGACAGCCAGAGGCTTCGGCCAGGCCGATGTCGGTCTCGGTGATGGCGCCCACCCCCGAGTGGATGACCCGCACGCGGACTTCCTCGTTGCCGACCTTCTCCAGCGCCTGAACGATGGCCTCGGCCGAGCCCTGCACGTCGGCCTTGACGACCACCGGCAGCTCCGAGACGCTCTCGTCGTCCTTGGCCTTCTTCATCAGCTGTTCGAGCGTGGTGGCGGCACCGGCGGCAGCCCGCTTGTCCTTGGCGACCTGCGCGCGATATTCGGCGATCTCACGCGCCTGCGCCTCGGTCTCGACGACGTTCAGCACGTCGCCGGCCTCGGGTGTCCCGTTGAGACCCAGCACCTCGACCGGCACCGAGGGACCGGCTTCCTTGACCCGCTCGCCCTTGTCGTTCACCAGCGCGCGGACCTTGCCGTACTGCTCGCCCACGACAAAGATGTCGCCCTGATGCAGGGTGCCGTTCTGAACCAGAACGGTTGCGACGGGGCCGCGGCCGACGTCCAGCTGCGCCTCGATCACCGCACCCTCGGCGGCCCGGTTCGGGTTCGCCTTCAGTTCCAGGATCTCGGCCTGCAGCGCGATGGCTTCCAGCAGCTCGTCCAGGCCCTGACCGGTGACGGCCGAAACCTCGACGTCCTGAACCTCGCCCGACATCTTCTCGACGACGACTTCGTGCTGCAGCAGCTCGGTCCGCACCTTGTCCGGATTGGCCTCGTGCTTGTCGATCTTGTTGATCGCCACGATCATCGGCACCCCGGCCGCCTTGGCGTGGTTGATCGCCTCGACGGTCTGCGGCATCACCGAGTCGTCGGCCGCCACCACCAGAATGACGATATCCGTCACCTGAGCCCCGCGCGAACGCATCGAGGTAAAGGCGGCGTGGCCCGGCGTGTCGAGGAAGGTCAGGATGTCGCCACCCTTGGTCTCGACCTGATAGGCGCCGATATGCTGGGTGATCCCGCCGGCTTCGCCCGCGGTCACATTGGCATTGCGGATCGCGTCGAGCAGCGAGGTCTTGCCGTGGTCGACGTGGCCCATGATGGTGACCACCGGCGGACGCGGCAGCAGATCCTCGGGCTTGTCCTCTTCGTGCTGGATCACGTCTTCGACGTCGGCATCCGACACGCGCACGACCTTGTGGCCGAATTCCTCGATGATCAGCTCGGCGGTATCGGCGTCGATGGTCTGGTTCTGCGTGACCATCATGCCCATGTTCATCAGCGCCTTGACCACGTCGGCGACGCGCTCGGCCATCCGGTTGGCCAGCTCGCTGACGACGATGGTTTCCGGAAGCTGCACTTCGCGGATGATCTTTTCACGCTCCAGCGCACCCATGGCCTTCTGCCGGGCGCGTTCCTGCTTGCGCTTCATCGCGGCCATCGACCGCTGCCGGCCGCCTTCGCCGCCGGTCAGAGCCTGGTTCAGCGTCAGCTTGCCGGCGCGACGGCCTTCGTCGCGGGCCTTGCTGCGCGGCGCACGGGCCGGCTGCTCACGCTCGCGTTCGGTCTTGCGCGCGGCGGCGGGCTGCTCGACGGCGGGCTGTTGCTGCTGCTTGGGGGCACCGCGGCCGGTGTCGGCCTTGCGCGGCTCGGCGGGTTCGGCGGCGGCAGCCGCTGCGGCAGCGGCGGCACGCTTGGCGGCCGCTTCTTCCTCGGCGCGCTTGCGTTCCTCTTCCTCGGCCCGTGCCCGCGCGCGCTCTTCGGCCTCGCGCTGTTCGCGCTCCTTGGCCTCTTGCTCGGCGCGACGGCGCTCACGCTCCTCGGCACGGCGGCGCTCTTCCTCTTCGCGTTCGCGGGCTTCCACGACCTCACGGGCCTTGGCAGCCTGCAACGCCTTCAGACGGCGCTCCATTTCGGCATCGGAAATCCCGGCAGGACGGCGCGACGGGTCGCCCGCCTTGGGAGAGGACCCGCCAGCCGCCTTGCCCGCACCCGGTTTGGGCACGACAACGCGCTTGCGCTTGGTCTCCACCACGACGTTCTTGGTCCGCCCGTGGCTGAAACTTTGTTTCACGTTCCCCGAATGGGAGCCACCACGCAGACCCAGGGTCTTTTTGCCGTCACTATCGCTCATAAAGCTCTTTTTCCTTCCCGGCGGCCGCTGCCGTCGTCCGTTACGCGCAATCCACGCAAGCGTTGCGCTTCCTCTACAACACGTTTGCCGAGTCCACCAGAGGCGAGCGCCGCATGTATCACAGTTTCACGACCAAAGGCCATGCCCAGTTCGTCCGCGGTAAGCCAGCCGATGTATTTGCCCCGATGCGGTGTACTCAGCTTGGACTTGCCCCGTCCCGAACCGTCGGTCGCCTGGATCAGGACATGCGCCTCTTCCTTGTCCAGCCAACTCTTCACCTTTTCATATCCGGCGACCGCATCGCCGGATTTGCGCGCCAGGCTGATCAGATCGACCACCCGGCGCACCAGCAGCTGTTCGACCACGCCGGGCAGATCCTCGGGCACATCGACCCGCTGCTTCAGCCCACGCGCGAACAGCCCCTTGGCCACGGCCTTCTCCAGCGCCTCGCGGGTCGCGGAGACATAGACGCCGCGCCCCGGCAGCCGGCCCGCAACATCGGGAACCAGCTGCCCGTCGGGGCCCGCCACGAAGCGGATCAGCCCGAACTTCGGCTGCACCTCGCCCGTGACGATGCATTTCCGCTCCGGACCGTCTTCCCGGTCCTTCGAGACGCCACCACGACCCATGTCGAACCCTCCGGGGCCTGCGCTCAGGCCCCGGCCTCCTCGTCGCCCTCAGGCAGATCGTCGGAGAGCTCGTCCTCGTCTTCGCCCTCGGCCTCCAGATCGGCGGGATCGACCCAGCCCAGCTGAATGCGCGCCGTCATCACCAGGTTCTGCGCCTCTTCCAGCGAGACGTCGAAAGGTTCCAGGATGCCTTCGTCCTTCACGCGCTCGCCGTTCACCGAGGTCCAGCCGCCGGCCAGTTCCCAGTCGGCGCAGGTGGCGAAGTCTTCCAGCGTCTTGATGCCGTCCTTCGCCAGCGCCTCGATCATTTGGGGTGTCAGACCGTCGAATTCAACCAGGCTGTCCTCGACGCCGAGCGCACGGGCGTTGTCCAGCGCCGCCTTGGCCTGCGCCTCCAGATAGTCGCGGGCCCGCGCCTGCAGCTCCTCGGCGGTGCTTTCGTCCACACCGTCGATCACCAGCAGCTCGTCCAGGTCGACATAGGCGACTTCTTCGAGGTTGGTGAAGCCTTCGGAGACCAGCAGCTGGGCGAAGAATTCAGATCGGAAGTGCGTCGTGTAG
>JBFXGQ010000074.1:0-12040 GCA_050177915.1 Pseudodonghicola sp.
ACCTGCGGCTCGGTGATCTCGATCGGCTGGCGCGCCATGGTGCGGCCGCCTTCCTCCAGCACATAGCGCAGCTCGTAGTGGCCGGGATCGGCGGGCGCCTGCAACTTCTCTCTGTCCAGCGCGCGGACCCGGCGATAGCTGGTATAGCTGCCCTCCTCGGCGCCCATGGGAACGATGGTCACATAATCTTCGCCGCTGACCGCGCCGGCCCAGCTGACGGTGAATTTCGATCCGGCCTGCGCGCTCTCCGGGCCGCGGACGGTGACCTGCGGTTCGGTGATCTCGATCGGTCGGCTGGCCATGGTGCGGCCGCCTTCCTCCAGCACATAGCGCAGCTCGTACATCCCCGGTTCCGCCGGCGCCTGCAGCTCTTCGCTCTGCTGGTCGCGGACCCGGCGATAGTTGCCCGAGCTGCCCTCCTCGGCGCCCATCGGCACGATGGTGATATAGTCCTGCCCGTTCACCGTGCCGGTCCAGCCGACGGTGATCTTGGACCCCGCCTGGGCGCTGTCGGGCCCGGTCAGGGCGACCTGCGGCTCGGTGATCTCGATCGGCCGGCTGGCCATGGTGCGGGCGCCTTCGCTCAGCACATAGCGCAGCTCGTACATCCCCGGCTCGGCCGGCGCCTGCAGCATGGCCTGGCTGTCGCCGCGCACATTGGCGTAGCTGCCATGGCTGCCCTCGACCGCCCCCATCGCCACGATGGTCACGTAATCCTCGGCATCCACGGCGCCGGTCCAGCTGACCGGGACCTCCGATCCGGTCATCGCGCTGTCGGGGCCTGTGAGGGTGATCTCGGGCGTCAGGATCTCGATGGGGCGGGCGGCGGCGGTGCGGCCGCCCTTGTCGACCACGTAGCGCAGTTCATAGAGCCCCGGTTGCGCCGGCATCCGCAGTTGGTTGCGGTTGTCCTGCCGGACATGGACGTAATTGGTAAAGGCGCCCTCGGCGGCGCCGGCGGGGACCACGGTGACGTAATCCTCGGCCGCGGTCGTGCCGGCCCAGCCGATATCGACCCGCTGGCCGGTCAGCGCGGTGTCGGGGCCGGTCAGGGTGATCTGCGGCAACGCCGGCTCCGGCGCCGGTTCGGGGGCTTTGACCGGTTCGGCGGCGGGTGCCTGCGCCACGGCATCGCCCACCGCGCTCAGCGCGCGGCCCAGCTCCTCGGCGTTGCCGGCCTGAATGTACTGGCCGCCGGTGCGCTCGGCGATACAGGCGAGCGAGGCGCTGTCCTCGTCCGCGCCCAGCCCGAAGCCCACCACATGGGCGGTGAAACCGACGCCGCCGCGTTCCAGCGCCTCGGCCAGCGCGCAGGGATCGCGCTCGCAGCTCTCCAGCCCGTCCGAGATCAGGATCACCGTCGCCGGCCGGTCGGCATAGGACAGCACCCGCGCCGCCTGTTCCACCGCATCGGTCAGCGGCGTCTTGCCGGTGGGGGTGATGGCGCCGATCCGGTCGAGGATCGCCGCACGGGTGCCCGGTGCCGGCTCGATCAGCGTCTCGATATCGGTGCAGTCGCCGCGGCGGCGGTGGCCATAGGCCATCAGCCCCACCGCGCGCCCGTCGGTCCAGCCGCCCAGCAGGTTGGCCATCACGCCGCGGGCGATCTCGATCTTGGCGACCCCGTCGATCTGTCCCCACATCGAGTTCGAGCCGTCGAACACGATCATGACGTTGTCGCGGTTCGTCTCGGCACCCTGCGCCGGGGCCTGCATCGGGGTCAGGCCGGCCCAGAGACCGGCGGCCAGCGCGGCCGCGGCGTGGGGAAGGCGGATACGGGGCATGACTCTCTCCAATAACGTGATAACCAATGGGGAGGAGTGAACCATGACACCCCGGCCCGTGTCCAATGCGGTTTGGGGGGAATTACACCGGGGCTGGAGCAGAACATGGAGTGGCGCGATCACGGCATCCTTCTGACCATGCGCCGGCATGGCGAAAGCGCCGCCATCATCGACGTCTTCAGCGAATCCCATGGCCGTCACGCCGGCGTGGTGCGCGGCGGCGCCAGCCGCAAGCAGGCGCCGCTGTTGCAGCCCGGGGCGCAGCTGGACCTGCATTGGCAGGCGCGGCTGGAGGAGCATATCGGCAGCTACCGCGCCGAGCCGCTGCGCAGCCGCGCCGCCGCTGCGCTGTCGGGCCGGCTGGCACTGGCGGGGCTGAACGCGGTCACTGCGCTGCTGGCCTTCTGCCTGCCGGAGCGGCAGCCGCATCCGGCGCTCTACCGCCGCAGCGAACGGCTGCTCGACCTGCTGGGGCAGGACGAGATCTGGCCGCTGGCCTATCTCGACTGGGAGCTGGCGCTGCTGGAGGAGCTGGGCTTCGGTCTCGACCTCAGCGCCTGCGCTGCCACCGGGGTCAATGACGAGCTGATTTATGTCTCGCCCAGATCCGGCCGCGCGGTGTCGCGCCACGGGGCGGGGGAATGGGCCGACCGCATGCTGCCACTGCCGCCCTGCCTGCGCGGCGAGGGGCCGGCGCCGGATGCGGAGGTGGCGCAGGGGCTGCGCACCACCGGCTATTTCCTGGAACACCGGCTGGCGCCGGCGCTGGGCCACCGGCCGCTGCCCGAGGCGCGCGCCCGCTTTGTCGAGATCTTCCGGCGCCGGCTCTGAGGCATTCTGTCCCTTGCGCCGGGTGCGCCGGCCGCGTCTGATGGCCGGGACGGAACGGGACGGGAGCGACGACGATGGCCGAGAGTAATGACATCCGCGCGGGCGAGGAACGGCTGGAATTCGATCCGGGCGCGCGGGCACAGGCCGGCGTCGCCTTCATCGGCCATATCCGTTCGGACTGGGCGCCCGGCACGGCGCCGCGCAATCTGCGGCAATCGCGCGAGCGCGGCGGCGGCGGCGCGCGGATCGTGCTCGACCCGGCCTATGCACGCGGGCTCGGCGGGCTGGCGCCGGGGCAGGCGATCTGGGTGCTCTACTGGATGGACCGCAGCCGCCGCGACCTGATCGTGCAGGCGCCGCGCCACACGCCCGAGCCGCGCGGCACCTTCGCGCTGCGCTCGCCGGCGCGGCCCAACCCGATCGCCATGGCGGCGGTGCGGATCACCACGCTCGACCTCGAAACCGGCGTGATCGGCATCGACGCCACCGACGCCTTCGACATGACCCCGGTGGTCGATATCAAACCCTGGCTCGACAGTATCGACGTGCCGCCGGCCGAATAGGAAATCGCCGCTGCGCGGCGATGCCTTCGGCGAGGATACTTGTCGCCAGAAAAAGAAAGGGCGCCGCCGTCAAGGCCGCGCCCGGTCTTTTCTGGCCGGAAATATCCCGGGGGAGTCGCCTTTGGCGACGGGGGCAGAGCCCCCATTCGCGCGTGCCCGGGGCTCCGCCCGTTCGGTGCTGAAAATGGTCCACCGGACCATTTTCCGGGCGCGGCTCACCCCAGCAGACGCCGTGCGATCACCTGGGCCTGGATCTCGGCCGCGCCCTCGAAGATGTTGAGGATCCGCGCATCGCAGAGCACGCGGGAGATCTTGTATTCCAGCGCGAAGCCGTTGCCGCCGTGGATCTGCAGCCCGTTGTCGGCCGCCGCCCAGGCGACGCGGGCGCCCAGCAGTTTCGCCATGCCGGCCTCCAGGTCGCAGCGGTGGCCGTGGTCCTTCTCCCAGGCGGAGAAATAGGTCAGCTGACGCGCCACCATGATCTCGACCGCCATCATCGCCAGCTTGTCGGCGACGCGGGGGAAGTTGATCAGCGCCTTACCGAACTGCTTGCGGTCCAGCGCGTATTGCATGGCGATATCCAGCGCCGATTGCGCCACGCCGATGGCGCGGGCGGCGGTCTGGATGCGGGCGCTCTCGAAGGTCTGCATCAGCTGCTTGAAGCCGTTGCCCTCCTCGCCGCCCAGCAGGTTCTCGCCCTTGACCTTGAAGCCGTCGAAGCCCAGCTCGTATTCCTTCATGCCGCGATAGCCCAGCACTTCGATCTCGCCGCCGGTCATGCCTTCGGTCGGGAAGGGGGTTTCGTCGGTGCCGGGGATCTTCTCGGCCAGGAACATGCTGAGGCCGCGGTAATCGGTGGTGTTGGGATCGGTGCGCGCCAGCAGGGTCATCACATGGGTGCGCGCCGCATGGGTGATCCAGGTCTTGTTGCCGGTCACCTCATAGTCGCCATCGGCGTTCTTCACCGCGCGCGTGCGCAGCGAGCCGAGGTCGGAGCCGGTGTTGGGTTCGGTGAAGACGGCGGTGGGCAGGATCTCGCCGCTGGCGATCTTCGGCAGCCAGTGTTCCTTCTGCTCGTCGGTGCCGCCGGCGAGGATCAGCTCGGCAGCGATTTCCGAGCGGGTGCCGAGGGAGCCCACGCCGATATAGCCGCGCGACAGCTCTTCGGACACCACCACCATCGAGGCCTTGGAGAGGCCCAGGCCACCGAGGTTTTCCGGGATGGTCAGGCCGAAGACGCCCAGTTCGGCCAGTTCCTCGATGATCTCCATCGGGATCAGCTCGTCCTTGAGGTGCCACTCATGGGCAAAGGGCTCGACCTTTTCCAGCGCGAAGCGGCGGAACTGGTCGCGGATCATCTCCAGCTCTTCCTCGAGGCCGGTGGCGCCGACGGTGGTCTCGGCGGCGCGCTCCTGCATCAGCTCGACCAGACGGCGGCGGGCGGCGGGGCTGTTGCCGCCGGCGATCAGCGTGGCGATGGCGGCATTGTCCAGCTCGGCGCAATCGGCGGCGCCCAGCCCCAGATCGGAGAGGCGGACGATCTCGCCCTGGCTCATCGGGATGCCGCCGCGGATCTGGGCGAGGTATTCGCCGAAGGCGATCTGGTGGATCAGCTGCTCCACCTCGCCGAACTTGCCCTGCTCCTGCAGCCGGGTCGCCCAGTTCTGCATCTGGCGCAGCGCCTCGACATAGGTGGCCAGCCAGGACAGGCCATGGGCGGCGGATTGGTTTTGCTCCAGCAGGGCCGCGGACACCTTGCCGCCGTCGCTCAGCGCATCGCGCAGTTTCGCCTTGGCGACGTCCATCACGATCACGGCAGAGGGGACCGCGGCGCCGGTCAGGGTCAGCAGGTCGGGCAGAAGGACGGTTTCGGGCATGCGCTTGGGCTCCTGTTCAACGTGGGCCATGAATCAGATCCTCGGCAGAGGTCGCTTGCTCCTAATCATTTCGCAGTTGCAGCGCAACAAAAATACGCGCAAGGCCCTGCGCTGGTTCAATAGTTGCGCGAAAAATTTTGCGGTGCAGCGCCCGTCCGCGGTGATAAGACGGGCGCCATGGACGCACTTTTCTCGCTGATGACCCCGCTGCAGCTGACCCTTGCCTTCGCCATCGCGCTGGTGGCCGGAACGGTCAAGGGCATGGTGGGCTTTGCCCTGCCGCTGATCCTGATCTCCGGCATGGGGACCTTTCTGCCGCCCGAGCTGGCGCTGGCCGGGCTGATCCTGCCGACGCTGGTGACCAATGGCATCCAGGCGCTGCAACAGGGGCCGGCGGCGGCGATCAGCTCGGTGCGGCGGTTCCGGGTGTTCCTGCTGGTCGGCGGGCTCTGTCTGCTGGCCAGCGCGCAGATGGTCTCGGTCCTGCCGGTGCAGGTGATGCTGCTGACCCTGGGCATTCTGATCTCTGGCTTCTGCCTGATGCAGCTGGTCGGGCTGCGGTTCCACATGGAGGCGCCCTCGCTGCGGGTCGAGGCCGCGGTGGCGGCGCTGGCCGGGGCGATCGGCGGGGTGTCGGGGGTCTGGGGGCCGCCCACGGTGGCCTATCTCACCGCCATCGGCACGCCCAAGCTGGAGCAGGTCCGGGTGCAGGGGGTGATCTACGGGCTGGGCGCGCTGGCGCTGCTGGGGGCGCATCTGGGCTCGGGCGTGCTGAACCTGCAGACGGTGCAGTTTTCGCTGGCGCTGCTGGTGCCGGTGTTGTCGGGCATGTGGATCGGCGGGCACATCCATGCGCGGATCGACCAGGACACCTTTCGCAAGCTGACGCTGGCGATCCTGCTGCTGGCCGGGCTGAACCTGATCCGCCGGGCGCTGATGGGCTGAGCCCGCCGGGTTGTTCCCCGCCGCGATCTGTGACCATGTGCCGGCCAAACGGGACCAAGGGCAGAGGGCGCGATGGACTGGGAAACGCTGTTGAATCCGGGGCGGCTGTGTCGGCCGGGCTATGGAGAGAAGCCGGGCCGCCCGGCCTATCTGCAGGACTACGACCGCATCCTGTTCTCGGAACCCTTCCGCCGGCTGGCGCAGAAGACGCAGGTGCATCCGCTGGTGCATCACGATCACCTGCACCACCGGATGATCCATTCGATGGAAACCTCCAGCGTTGGCCGGTCGCTCGGGATCGCTGTCGGCCAGCGGCTGGTGGACGCGGGCCGTCTGCCCGAAGGTCAGCAGCACGTGATCGCCGGCGTGGTGCAGGCCGCCTGCCTGATGCATGACATCGGCAACCCGCCCTTCGGTCACGCCGGCGAGGATGCAATCGGCGAATGGTTCAAGGGGCTCTTCGCGCGTGATGACGAGCTCGCTAAGGCGATTGGCGCGCGGCGGGTGGAATTCAGCCCGCTTGAGGGCAATGCCCAGGGCTTCCGCATCGCTGCTGCGCTGGAGATGGGCCGCCAGCCGGGCGGCATGCAGCTGTCCTATGCGACGCTGGGCGCCTTCATGAAATACCCCTGCACCGCCCTGATCAGCGGCTCCACCCCCTATATCGGGCTGAAGAAATTCGGCGTCTTCGAAGCCGAGGCGGCGCTTTTCGCCGAAACTGCCACCGCGCTTGGCCTGCCGCATCGGATCACCGGGGCCGGCTCCTGGTGGGCGCGCCATCCGCTGGCCTTTCTGGTCGAGGCGGCCGATGACATCTGCTACCGCATCCTCGATCTCGAGGACGCCGCAACCATCGGCGATCTGACCCCGGCGCAGGCGATCGAGATTCTGGACCAGATCGCCCAGCCCAAGCGGGCGATGGAGCCGGGCATGACCGATCACGAGGGCGTGGCGCTGCGCCGGGCCATGGCGATCGGCGCCGCGATCGGTGCGGCGGTCGATGCCTTCGTGGCGCATTATGACGAGATCATGACCGGCACCTTCAGCGACGGGCTGATGGAGGTGTCGTCGAAGGCCCGGGCTTTTGCCGAGCTGAAAGACATCTCCAACGCGCGCATCTTCACCGCGCGGCGCAAGACCGAGCTGGAGATCGCCGGGCGGCAGGTGCTGCATGAGGTGCTGGACCATTTCCATGGTCTGTTCGTCGCGCTGAAGGCCGAGGGCTGGGACGCAGAGGCGCTGACGGCCCGGCCCGGCTATTGGGCCAAGCTGATCCGTGCCACCGACCTGGACCTGCGCGGTGTCACCGACGACTACAGCGCGTTGCACGGGCTGGCCGATTTCGTCTCGGGCATGACCGACCGCTATGCGGTGCGGGTGCGCGACATGATCGCGGGCCGGGTGGGCTGAGCGTTTAGGTCTGCCGGGCTCCAGTCCGGGCATCACGCAAAGAAAAACCCCGGCGTCTCCGCCGGGGTTTCGCGTTTCAGATCTGACGATCCGCTCAGCCGATGGCGACGGCTTTCACGTCGTCGTCGATATGCTCGACATACTGTTCGAAGTTCGCGGCGAACATCGAGACCAGCTTGGCGGCCTGCGCGTCATAGGCGGCGGCATCGGCCCAGGTCTGGCGCGGGTCCAGCAGCTGGGTGTCGACGCCCGGCACCGCGACCGGAACCTCGAAGCCGAAGTTCTCGTCCTTGCGGAACTCGGCCTCGTTCAGCGAACCTTCCAGCGCCGCGGTCAGCAGGGCGCGGGTGGCCTTGATCGGCATCCGCGAGCCAGTGCCGAAAGCGCCGCCGGTCCAGCCGGTGTTGACCAGCCAGCAGGTGGCGCCATGCTTGGCGATCTTCTCCTGCAGCAGCTTGCCGTAGGCTTCCGGACGGCGCGGCATGAAGGGGGCGCCGAAGCAGGTCGAGAAGGTCGGCTCGGGCTCAACCACGCCACGTTCGGTGCCCGGGGTCTTCGAGGTGAAGCCGGACAGGAAGTGGTACATCGCCTGCGCCGGGGTCAGCCGCGAGATCGGCGGCAGCACGCCATAGGCGTCGCAGGTCAGCAGGATGATGTTCTTGGGGTGGCCGCCCATCGCGGTTTCCGACGCGTTGGAGATATACTCCAGCGGGTAGGCGCAGCGCATGTTCTCGGTCAGCGAGCTGTCCTGGAAGTCGAGCTCGAAGGTCTCGGGATCGTAGACCATGTTCTCGATCACGGTGCCGAACTTATGCGTGGTGGCATAGATCTCCGGCTCGGCCTCGGCGCTCAGGTTGATGGTCTTGGCATAGCAGCCGCCTTCGAAGTTGAAGGTGCCGTTGTCCGACCAGCCGTGTTCGTCGTCGCCGATCAGGATGCGCGACGGATCGGCCGACAGCGTGGTCTTGCCGGTGCCCGACAGGCCGAAGAAGATGGCGGTGTCGACCGGGTTGCCGACCGCGTGGTTGGCCGAGCAGTGCATCGGCATCACGCCTTTTTCCGGCAGCAGGTAGTTCAGCAGGGTGAACACCGACTTCTTGTTCTCGCCGGCGTATTCGGTGTTGCCGATCAGGATCAGCTTCTTGTCGAAGTTCAGCGCGATCACGGTGTCCGAACGGCAGTCGTGACGGGCCGGATCGGCCTTGAAGCTGGGGCAGTTGATGATGGTGAAATCGGCGATGAAGCTGTTCAGCGCCTCACGCTCGGGGCGGCGCAGCAGGTGGCGGATGAACAGGCCGTGCCAGGCCAGTTCGGTCACCATGCGGACGTTGATCGCATAGGCCGGATCGGCACCGCCGACGAGGTCCTGCACGAAGAAGTCGCGGCCCTTCATGTGCTCCAGCATGTCGGCATAGAGGGTGTCGAAGCCCTCGGGCGACATCGCGGCGTTGTTTTCCCACCAGATGCTGTCGACGACGCTGTCGGTCTTGACGACGTGTTTGTCCTTAGGCGACCGGCCGGTGAATTTGCCGGTGGTGACCAGGAAGGCGCCGCCGTTTCCAAGAGACCCTTCGCCGCGCTTCAGAGCGGCTTCGATCAGGGCCGGCTCAATCAGGTTGTAATACACATTGCCCAGGCCCTCGATGCCTTGGTCTTCGAGGCGGAATTGGGGATTGACCCGTCCAGTTGTCATACTGTCATTCTCCTGTGGCGGCGCCTGGCGTCGCATGTCGTTCAATCGCTGTTCGGGGCGATGATCGGGGGAAATTCCCGATGCGGCGCCTCTTAGCATGACGTTTTCGCGCTTGAACAGGACGCTTTGGCACAGTTAGCGCCACCATGGCGATGTTTAGCGCAACCACGCCGCGCCGGCCCCCGGCAACCTGCGACAATTCAACCTCGCTTAAGGAATTTCTGATCCCATCGAAACGCAAACAGGCGGCGATTCGCAGTTAAGGATTGATTCGCAATGCGAAAAAAGGGCAGAATATGGGAAAAAACATGGCAGTCATGAGCAGATAGGTGAACCCCCAATGTCAAAGATCGCGCTGGTTGATGACGACAGGAATATCCTGACGTCCGTTTCCATGACCCTCGAGGCCGAGGGTTTCGAGGTCGAAACCTACAACGACGGACAGGCGGCGCTGGACGCCTTCAACAAGAAACTGCCCGATATGGCCGTGCTGGACATCAAGATGCCGCGCATGGACGGCATGGATCTGCTGCAGCGGCTGCGGCAGAAAACCCAGATGCCGGTGATCTTCCTCACCTCCAAGGATGACGAGATCGACGAGGTTCTGGGCCTGCGCATGGGCGCGGACGACTACGTCAAGAAGCCCTTCTCGCAGCGGCTGCTGGTCGAACGGATTCGCGCCCTGCTGCGCCGCCAGGAGGCGGTGTCGGGCGATGCCGTCGGCGCCGGCCCCGAAGCCAAGGTGATGGAGCGCGGCAACCTGAGCATGGACCCGCTGCGCCATTCGGTGACCTGGAAGGGCAGGGATGTCTCGCTCACCGTCACCGAATTCCTGCTGCTGCAGGCGCTGGCCCAGCGGCCGGGCTTCGTCAAGAGCCGCGACCAGCTGATGGACGTGGCCTATGACGATCAGGTCTATGTCGATGACCGCACCATCGACAGCCACATCAAACGCCTGCGCAAGAAGATGCGCAGCGCGGATCCCGAGTTCTCTGCCATCGAGACGCTCTATGGGATCGGGTATCGGTATAACGAGGAATAAGGACCGCACGCGGCGGTCCCGCAGGGTGGCTGCTCCGCAACAGGGTCTTGTTGAAAGGGTTGACGTGCGCGACACCGGCTCCTCTCATCTGCACCGCGGCGGCGATGTCGTGCTGGGCGACGACTGGGTCGCGCCCCGCGGCACCGTGTCCGAGGAGTTGCGGGCCAAGCGTGACCGGCGCAGCTTCTTCTCGCTGCGCGGCTCGCCGCTGACCCGCAAGATTATCGTCTTCAATCTGATCGCGCTGATCATCCTGGTCGCGGGTCTGCTCTATCTCAACGCCTCGCGCGACAGTCTGGTGGTGCAACGCGCCAATGCGCTGGCCGGCGAATCGCGGCTGATCGCCAATGTGTTCGAGGCGCAGCTGCCGGCGCGCGGCCCGGTCAATCTGGTTACCGGCGACGGGGTCGAGGTCGAGGCGACGCTGGCCGCGCTGACCCTGCGCGACGGGGTCGAGGTGGTGGTCTTCGACACCGCCGGCCAGATCGTCGGCCGCACGCTGGGCACCGGCGCGGGCCTGCCCGCGTCGACCCGGTCCGAGGGCGGCGGCACGCTGATCAGCGACGGGCTGTCGGCGATGTGGCGGGCGGCGGCGCGGCTGGTCGCCTCCGGTCAGCCGGCCCAGGTCGCCCTGGTCGAGGAACAGCTGCAGGTATTGCTGCCCACCGCGCTGGAGGGGGCGACGCGGGTCGGCGCGCTCAAGGGCGGGGCCGAGGGCGCCGAGCTGGCGGCGGTGACGCCGATCCTGCAGGCCGGCCGCACGGTCGGCGCCGTGGCCGTGGTCAGCCCGGCCGGAGAGATCGAGGCGCTGGTGCGCGGCAACCGCGAGCGGGTGCTGCAGATGTTCGTGGTGGCGCTTCTGGTCTCGGTCGGCCTCAGCCTGGTGCTGGCCTCGACCATCGCCAATCCGCTGGCCGATCTGGCCGAAGCCGCCGAACTGGGCCGCGACCGCAACGCCCGCAAGATGAGTCCGGGCCGCGTCCGCATCCCCGATCTGACCGGGCGGCCGGACGAGATCGGCCGCCTCAGCCGGGCGCTGCGCGGCATGGTCTCGGCGCTCTACAACCGGATCGACGGCAACGAACAATTCGCCGCCGACGTGGCGCATGAGATCAAGAACCCGCTGGCCAGCCTGCAATCGGCGGTCGGCACGCTGAGGATGATCAAGCGCGAGGACCAGCGCGAAAAGCTGCTGGATGTGATCGAACACGACGTGCGCCGACTGGACCGGCTGGTCAGTGACATCTCCAACGCCTCGCGGCTGGACGCCGAACTGGTCAAGGAGGAGCAGGAGAGCTTCGATCTGCTGACCATGCTGGGCAACCTCAACCAGTATCTGGGCGAGGACGCGCGCGCCAAGGGGATCGACTATATCACCGACCTGCCGGCCGATCCGATCATCATCCACGGGCTGGAGGCGCGGCTGGCGCAGGTCTTCGTCAACCTGATCACCAATGCGGTGTCCTTCTGCGAGGAGGGCGACGCGATCCGTGTCTGGGCCCGCAAGCGGCAGAACCGGGTGCTGGTGGTGGTCGAGGATACCGGTCCCGGCATCCCGGAGGAGGCGCTGGGCAAGATCTTCAAGCGATTCTACTCGCAGCGCCCGGAGGAGCATTTCGGCAACAACTCCGGTCTCGGGCTGGCGATCTCGAAACAGATCGTCGAGGCGCATGGCGGGGTGATCTGGGCCGAGAACATCCGCCCGACCGAGGCCGATGTGACCTCCGATCCGCTGGGCGCGCGCTTCGTCGTCGGCCTGCCGGTCTGAGCCATGCCGGATGCGGTGGGCGAGGCTGACGGCACCGGCGACACCCTCCACGCCAGCTGCGTCGCGCTGTACGGCCGCGGGCTGCTGATCTCGGGGGCCTCGGGCAGCGGCAAATCGGGGCTGGCGC
>JBFXGQ010000075.1:0-12039 GCA_050177915.1 Pseudodonghicola sp.
GTGTTATTCAACGTTTTCCTCAAGCGGGAGGGGCTCTGTTACGGCATCAACTATTTCGCCTATGACCGCGGCGACAATATCGGCGACCTGCGGATCTGGCGCGGCGCCGGGGGCGTGGATTTCTCGCTCCGCGACGCCCAGATCGTCGACGCCATCGGCCCCAGTTTCGTCAATGCGCTGATCCGGGCCAGGACGGTCGAGGACAGCCGGCGCGCGCTCAGGTTCCAGCAGATCCGCGGCGATCTGGGGTTCACCCAGCGCGAGGCCGAGGTGGCTGATCTGCTGGTGACCGGGTTGAGCGATGGCGAGATCTGCGGCAAGCTCGGGGTTTCGAAACCGACACTGCGCAGCCATGTCGCGGCGGTGTTCCGCAAGTCGGGCCTGAACCGCCGCAGCCAGTTGGCGCAGTTCCTGGCCGGGAAAAATCATCATTTGTGATGATGGCGCCGCCATGGCGCGGTTTCCTATCCTGCGCCGCAAACCGACAGGAGGGACAGATGGTCAAGGATCTCGGCGCGATGGATGCGGTGGCTGCCGTGCAGGCGATGCGGGAGGGGGCGGTCACGCCGCGCGCCTATGCCGAGGCGCTGGCCGAACGGGCCGCGGCCGCGCGCGGCCTCAACGCGCTGCAATGCTTCGATGCGGCCCAGATGATCACCCAGGCCGAGGCCGCCTTTGCCGCCCATTCCGGCGCGGCGCTGGCCGGGCTGCCGGTGGTGGTGAAGGACAATATCAACACCACCGACTATCCGACCTCGGGCGGCACGCGCGCCCTGCTGGCGCATCGGCCGGCGTCGGATGCCGGCGTGGTGCGGGCGATCAAGGCGGCGGGCGGCATCGTCGGCGCCAAGGCGGGCATGCACGAGCTGGCCTTCGGCATCACCTCGAACAACGCGGTGACCGGCGCCATCCACAACCCGGCCGACCCCGATCTGATCCCCGGCGGCTCCTCCGGCGGCACCGCGGCGGCGATCGCGGCGGGGATCTTTCCCGCCGGCCTCGGCACCGATACCGGCGGTTCCTGCCGCATCCCGGCGGCGCTCTGCGGCGTGGTCGGCTTCCGTCCCACCACCGGGCGTTATGACGCCGGCGGCGTGGTGCCGATCTCGCACACCCGCGACACCCCCGGCCCGCTGGCCCGTTCGGTGCGCGACATCGCGCTGCTCGACGCGGTGCTGAGCGGTGCCGCCCCCGCCGATCTGCCCGAGCGCAGCCTTGCCGGTCTCACCCTCGGCGTGCCGCGGGCGGTGTTCTTCGACGGTCTCGACCCGGTGGTGGCGACGGCGACCGAGGCCGCGATCGACACCCTCGCCAAGGCCGGCGCCCGGCTGGTCGAGGTCGGCTTCGACGCGATCTGGCCGCATAACGAGGCCTTCGGCTTTCCGGTCGCCTTCTACGAGGTGATGCGCGACCTGCCGGCCTATCTGGCCGACTACGCCCCCGGCGTCAGTTTCGACGCGCTGGTCGCCGGCATCGGCTCGCCCGATGTGATCGGCGCGATCTCCAGCCAGCTGGGCGAGGCGGCGATGCCCGAGGCCGCCTATCGCGCCGCGATGGAGGTGCACCGCCCGGCGATGCGGCAGATCTATGGGCAGGTCTTCGAGGACAAGGCGCTCGACGCCATCGTCTTTCCCACCACGCCGCTGCCCGCCCGCCCCATCGGCCAGGACGAGACGGTCGAGCTGAACGGGCAGCAGTTGCCGACCTTCCCGACCTATATCCGCAACACCGATCTGGGATCGAACCTCGGCGCGCCGGGGATCTCGCTGCCCTGCCAAGGCGCGGGCAGCCTGCCGGTGGGGATCGAATTCGACGCCCTGCCAGGACAGGACCGCGCCCTGCTGGCGTTGGCCCACGCGGCGGAGCGGGCGCTGGCGCGCTGAGCGCCCGGGACGGGTCGCCGGCGGGCGGCGGCGCCTGATCGCCGCCCTGGCTGCGAATTGCCTGTGTACATTCGCCGCAAGGGGCGCTATGGGGCTTTCTTTCGGCCGCCTCACCGGCAGACCCATCAGGCGCCCGCGCCCCGGAACCCCACGGATAGACCCTTCCATGATCAAGACCCTTTCCGAAGCCCTCGCGGAGCGCGGGTATGACACGCTGACCGCGGTTCAGGAGGCGGTCACCGCCCCCGAGCTTGCCGAGGCGGACCTGCTGGTCTCTGCGCAGACCGGTTCGGGCAAGACCGTCGGCTTCGGCCTGGCGATCGCGCGCACGCTGCTGGGGGAGGCGGAGTATCTGGGCGCCCCGGCCGCGCCGCTGGCGCTGGTGGTCGCGCCGACCCGCGAACTGGCGTTTCAGGTGATGCGCGAGCTCGGCTGGCTCTATGCCAAGGCCGGCGCGCGGGTGGTCTCCTGCGTCGGCGGCATGGACATGCGCGACGAGCGCCGGGCGCTGGAGCGCGGGGCGCATATCGTCGTCGGCACCCCGGGCCGGCTGGTCGACCACATCAAGCGCGGATCGCTCGACATGACCGGCCTGCGCGCGGTGGTGCTGGACGAGGCCGACGAGATGCTGGATCTGGGCTTCCGCGAGGATCTGGAATTCATGCTGGGCGAGGCGCCGGCCGACCGCCGCACGCTGATGTTCTCGGCCACGGTGCCGCCGATGATCGCCACGCTGGCCAAGCAGTACCAGCGCGACGCCATCCGGGTGACCACGCTGACCGGCTCCAGCCAGCACGCCGATATCGCCTATCAGGCGCTGCGGGTGGCCGAGGCCGACGCGGAAACCGCGATCATCAACGTGCTGCGCTATCATGAGGCGCAGAATGCCATCGTCTTCGCCAATACCCGCGCCGCGGTGAACCGGCTGACCGCCCGCTTCTCGAACCGCGGCTTCGCCGTGGTCTGCCTGTCGGGTGAGCTGAGCCAGAGCGAACGCACCCATGCGCTGCAGGCGATGCGCGACGGCCGGGCGCGGGTCTGCGTCGCCACCGATGTCGCCGCCCGCGGCATCGACCTGCCCAATCTTGAGCTGGTGATCCACGCCGATCTGCCGACCAACAAGGAAGCGCTGCTGCACCGGTCGGGCCGCACCGGCCGCGCCGGGCGCAAGGGCATCTCGGCGCTGATCGTGACGCCGCGGACCGTGAAGAAGGCGGAGCGGCTGCTGAAGTTCGCCAAGATCGAGGCCGAATGGACCACCGCGCCCTCCGCCGAGGAGATCCTGCGCCGCGACGAGGAGCGTTTGCTGACCGACCCGGCCTGGGACGAGCCCACCACCGAGGCGCAGGAGGAATTCGCCGCCAAGCTGCTGGCGCTGCATGCGCCCGAGAAGATCGCCGCCGCCTATCTGCGGCTCTACCGCAGCCGGCATTCCGCACCGGAGGAGCTGAGCCCGCCCGATGCGGTGGCCGCCCCGAAGGAGCGCAAGCCGTTCGGTCCCAGCGCCTGGTTCGCCCTGTCGGTGGGTCGTGACGAGGGCGCCGAGGCGCGCTGGCTGCTGCCGCTGCTGTGCCGCGCCGGGCAGATCGACAAGGACGCCATCGGCGCGATCCGGGTGCAGCAGGCGGAGACCTTCGTCGAGCTGGCGGAACCCGCGGTCGCCGGTTTCCTCGCCGCGCTCGGGGCGGGGGGAGAGCTGGAGAACGGCGTCACCGCCCGGCAGCTCGACAGCGCGCCGGAGTTCGCGCCGGCGCCGCGCGCGCCGCGGAGCGGTCCGCAGAAGACCGGCGGACGCCCGTTCCGCGCCGACAAGCCGCGCTATGGCGCGGCAGAGGGGCCGCGGCGCCCGCGGGAGGCGCGGCCTGAGACGGTCGAGACCAAGGCGCCCACACCCCGGGTTGAGCGTCCCGCTGCGCCGGCCCGTGACGAGGCGCCGCGCGCCGCGGCCCAGCCGGAAAAACGCCGCGCCGCGCCGGTGTCGGGCGACAAGCCTGAGTCGGCGGCGGTGGTCAAGCCGAGGACGCCGCGCGCGGACCGGCCGGCGGGCAAGCCCGCCGCGGCGACCGACCGCAAGGGTGGGGCCGGCAAATTCGGCGCCGCGAAGCCGGCCGGAAAACCCGCTGGGAAACCCGCAGGCAAACCGGCCGGAAAGCCTTGGGAAAAATCGGCCGGCAAGCCCGCCGGCAAGTTCTCGGGCAAACCTGCGGGCAAGTTCGCGGGTAAGCCCGGTGGCAAGCCTGCCGGCAAATCCGGCGGAAAGCCGGCGCCTTCGCGCCCCGACGCCTCGGACACCTCGAAGCGGTTCGAGCGGCCGGGCAAGTCCGGCAGCTCCAAGGCCGGCGGATACAAGCCGCGGCAGGCGGGCGGCAACGAGCCGCCGCGCCGCGGCAAGTAACCGGCGTCGCTCACCAGGCGGCGGGATCGCGGCGCAGCGGGCCGGCGGGATGGCGCCATAGCGGCGGCGCCCCGTCGAGCCGCAGCGGAGCGGCGATGCGGCGGGCCGGACCCCAGCCGGTGCGTTCGGTCTCGGGCGCCAGATCCGCCTCGGTTTCCGGCGCCAGCGGCGCCGGGGGCGCCTGCACGCCGGCCGAGATCAGCAGCGCCGCGGTGCGCGCCAGCGACAGCCGCGCCGACAGCACCTGTCCCGACTGCTGCCGCAGCCGCAGCGCGCGCAGCACGGTGGCCGCCATCAGATAGCCGGTCGCATGGTCCAGCGCCTGAACCGGCAGCGGGCGGGGCCGGTCGCTGCCGGCCTGCACCATGCCTTCGGCGGCGATGCCGCTGCTCATCTGCACCAGACTGTCGAAGCCGCGGCGACCGGCCCAGGGGCCGGTCCAGCCATAGGCGCAGAGGCTGACGTCGATCAGCCCGGGATTGAGCGCCCGGCGCGCCGCCGCACCATAGCCGAGCGCATCGAGCGCGCCGGGCCGGTAGCCGTGCACCAGCACATCCGCCGTGCTAAGCAGCCGGTCGAAGCGCTGGCGGTCGGTCGCGTCATGCAGGTCGAGCCCGGCGCAGCGCTTGCCCAGCGTCACCTCCGGCTCGACCCCGGGTTCGTTCCAGTCCGGCGGGTCGATGCGCAGCACCTCGGCGCCGAAGCCGGCCAGAAACCGGGTGGCGACCGGGCCGGCCAGCACCCGGGTCAGGTCGAGCACCCGCAGCCCGCGCAGCCCCTCGGTCCGCCGCGGGGCGGCCTCTCCGACGGTTTCCCAGGCGATCAGCGGCTCTGCCGCCGCCGCCAAACCCTGCGGATGCCGCGCCCAGTCGGCAAGCCCGTGCATTGCCGCGGCGCAGCCCGCCGCCGCCACGATGGCGGTTTCCAGCTCGGTCTTGTCGCGGCCCCGGACCGCCTCGGCCACCGCCGCGCGGTCGGCGGGACAGCCCAGCACCGCCAGCGCCGCGTCGCGGTGATGCGGCGCGTTGGTGTGCAGCCGGATCCAGCCGTCGCGGGCGCGATAGTCGCCGGCGACCGGATCCCAGACCGAGGGCATCTGCCAGCCGACCGGCCTGAGCGTCATGTCGAACCACTTGAGCGTGCGGCGGCGGTCCAGCGCGACCTGCCGCGCACCGGTCAGCGCCGCCAGCTCTGTCGCTGCCGCGCCGACCGAGGCCAGCGCCAGGCCGGAGACGTCGAAGCAGGAGGGCAGATCGCCCGCCCCGGTTTCGGTCGGGGCGATCTGCGGTGTCATGTCGGGGCCGAGGGCCGCCGCGATCTGGGTCTGCATGGGGGATGTCATCGTCATGCTCCTTTCGCTGTCCGATGGCTACGCCCGGCATTGACCGGCGATCAATCTTGATAAACATAATCAACATATGGAAGAGCTCGATTGGATCGACGCCGCCACCGCCTGCGCCTTGCTGGGGGTGCGCCGGCAGACGCTTTACGCCTATGTCAGCCGCCGTCTGCTGCGCGCCTGCAGCGATGCCGGCGACCCCCGGCGCAGTCTCTATGCCCGCCAGGATGTCGAGGGGCTGGCGGCGAAACACCGGCGCCCGCGCGCCCGGGCCGAGGTTGCCGCCGCGGCGATTCGCTGGGGCGATCCGGTGCTGGAGACCTCGATCTCGGACGTGCGCGACGGGGTGCTGCGCTTTGGCAGTCGGCCTGCGGAGGTATTGGCCGAGACCATGACGCTGGAACAGATCGCCGCGCATCATTGCCGGGTGGCGCGGTTCGAGGTGCCGGAACCCTGGGGCGCCGGCTTTCCGGCCGGGGCGACGCCACTGGCGCGCGCCTTCGGCTATCTCGCGGCCGAGGCGGCGCAGGCGCCGCCGATGCAGGGGCGCGACCGGGCGGCGCTGGCCGAGCAGGGCGCGCGGCTGATGTCGCGGGTGGCCGATGCGATGCTCGGGGCGCCGGACCGCGCCCGGCTGCCGGTGCACGCCCGGATGGCGGCGGCCTGGGGGCTCGACGCGCAGGCGGCGGAGATCCTGCGCCGGGCGCTGGTCCTGCTCAGCGATCACGAGCTGAACCCCTCGACCTTCGCGGTACGGGTCTGCGCCTCGACCGGGGCGGGGCTTGCGGCGGCGTTGCTGGCCGGGCTCTCCACCCTGACCGGGCCGCGCCACGGCGGCGTCGCCACCCGCGCCCGCCAGGCCATCGAGGCGATGGCCGGCGGCGAGGCGGCGGTCGCGGCCTTCCTGGCGGAGAACGGCGCCCTGACGCCTTATGCCTTCGGCTACGGCCACCCGCTCTATCCCGCCGGCGATCCGCGCGCGGCGGTGCTGCTGGAGGCGCTGGGGCCGCAGGTGTCGGCAGTGCGGCAGGTCCGCGCGCTGGCGGATCGGCTGGGGTTGCCGCCCAACGTCGACGCGGGCCTCGCCGCGCTGGCCGCGGCGCATGCCCTGCCGGCCGAGGCGGCGTTCTCGATCTTCGCCACCGGGCGGCTGGCGGGTTGGATCGCCCATGCCATCGAGCAGGTCGAAAGCGGCCAGATCATCCGCCCGCGGGCGCGCTTCATTCCGGTGCGCGATTAGGCGGGGAATGCCACAGACCGGACCACGCAGGTGATCCGGCCTCGGGGCGCCGTTGGGGGGAGGTCTTACGCGGCGCCCAGGATGGTGATCGAACAGACGTTCTGCGACGGCGCCCCGCCCAGATTGTGGGTGAGCGCCAGGCTGGGATTGGCGAGCTGGCGCGCTCCGGCCCCGCCGCTCAGTTGCAGCCAGGCCTCGTAGAGCATCCGCAGCCCCGAGGCGCCGACCGGGTGGCCGAAGCATTTCAGCCCGCCGTCGATCTGGCAGGGGATCTCGCCATCCGCGTCGAACCGCCCGTCCAGCATGTCGCGCCAGGCGGCGCCGGGATCGGACAGGCCGATGTCCTCCAGCGTCACCAGTTCGGTGATCGAGAAGCAATCGTGCAGCTCGGTCAGGCTGATCTGCCGGCGCGGGTCGTCAATGCCGGCCTCGGCATAGGCGGCGCGCGCCGCGATGCGGGCGGTGTGGACATGTGCCCCGTCCCAGCCGGATTGCTGCACCTCCCAGCCGTTCGAGGTGACGAGCTGGATCGCCTTGACCGTGACCGGCGCCGACTGTCCCAGGCTGCGTGCGATTTCGGGCGTGGTGACAATGGCGCAGGCCGCGCCGTCCGAGACCGGGCAGCAATCGAACAGGCCGATCGGCTCTGCCACCAGTGGCGCGTTCATCGCCTGTTCGATGGTGATGGGCTTGCGCAGATGTGCGTTCGGATTATGGACCGCATTCGCGTGGCTCTTGACCGAGGTGCGGGCCATCGCGCGCTTCAGATCATCGCGCCCCACGTTGTGCCGCGCCTGATAGGCGCGCGCGAGCTGCGAGAAATTGCCCGGGTTGCTGTGCGTCGGCAGATACATCGGCGCAAAGGTCCCGCGCGAGGCCAGCGGCAGCCCGGCGAACCCGGTGTCCTTCAGCTTTTCGACCCCGACCGCCAGCGCGATATCGACCGCACCGGAAGCGACCGCATAGACCGCGCCGCGAAACGCTTCGGTGCCGCCAGCGCAGAAATTCTCGACCCGGGTGACGCCGATGTCGGGCAGCCGCAGCGCCTGCGCCATCGGTGTGCCGGCCTTGCCGGCGCCGATATCGTCGTAGTGCGAGGAATACCACGCCGCACCGATGGCCCCGGGTTCGATCCCGGCGCGGTCGAGCGCCTCGGCATAGGCTTCGACCATCAGCTCTTCCTGGCCGACGTCCCAGCGTTCGCCGAACCGCGAACAGCCCATCGACAGAATTGCGACCTTGTCCTTGATACCAGTTGCCATGGGCTGTCCCTACCTGCCTGCCGGTGCTGCGACGGCTTTCCAGAAATACCGCCGGTAGCCGGTCTGCGGATCCAGATCCTTGATGCGAAAGACGAACTCGACCGGCGCGCCCGGCGCGATCTCGGCCGCGCCCGGGTCGGTGAATTCCATCAGCAGCCGTCCGCCGCCGTTGAAATCGACCAGCCCGTAGCAATTCGGCGGATGCGGCGAGAAGGCCAGCAGATCGGCGGTGAAGGTCGCCACCGTGCCGCCCGTATCGGCGAGCGGCCAGGGCTCCTGCGTGTCGAGGTGAAAGCCGTCCCCGGCAGTGAGCCGGGTCGGCGGAAACTGTACCCGGCCGGTGTCGCGGCAGCGACCGCCGACGAAGCCCAGCAGGGCGTCCGAGTAGCGCCAGGCGGTGCTCAGCGCCTCGTTCACGAAGAAGCGGCCGCGCAGGCCGCGGTCCCAGTCGATCCGGCCGCGGAAGGCCAGCAGCTTCATGTAGTTCTGTTCTTCCACGCCCTGTGCGATCTGCGGGCTGACCGGGGCGGCCAGCTGCGCGATGGCCGGTTCGGCGCGAAAGACCAGCGCGGTGCCGCCCTGTCCGAACTGCGCCAGCAGCACCACATCGCCCGGCGCGACGCTTTCGAGTGTGTGGCCCAGCAGGAGCAGCGCATGGGCGGCTCCGGTGTCGCCGCAGACCTCGGCCAGTGTCGGCGCCAGCCGGGCCGCGGACAGTCCGGCGCGCGAGGCCAGGGCGGCGGCGACGCCGGGGATCGGGCAGGGCAGGACGAAATGGCCGACATCGGCAGGGGTCAGCCCGGCCGCGTCCAGCGCGCGGGCGATCACGTCGGGCATCAGGCCCAGATAGCCTTCCTCGCGGACCCAGCGTTCTTCCCAATCCTGCGGATGGGCGAGCCCCTGCGCGGCGTAGCGGTCGGTGAAGGGGGCGCTGAGACTGGCGCCGCCGAGATATTGCAAAAGGCCCGGTCCCTGTCCCGTCAGGACTGCGGCACCGGCGTCGCCGGCGCGCGATTCGGCCAGGCTGCCGGCCAGGGTCTGCGGCATCTCGCCCGCCGCGATCAGCGTGGGCTTGCCGCCCTCGAGCGCCGCTTGCAGCGCCAGAAGCGCCGCGCGCGGGGTGCCCGAGCTGTCCTGCGCCCGGCAATCCGCCGGCAGCCGCAGCGCCGCGCGCATCAGGGCGGCGGTCTGCGGTTCCGCGAATGGCGCGGTGGTGGAGGCGAAGTGCAGCGCCGTCACCTCGGCGCGGTCGCGTCCCGCCAGAGCCCGGCGCGCCGCGGCGACCGCCATGGTCAGGGGATCCTCGTCCCAGAAGGCGAGCGTGCGGGTGCCCTTGCCGGCGCCCGCGCCCGCGGTCAGCCATCCCAGCGCCCCGGCCATGGCCGTGCGAGCCAGGCGAAGACGGGGAAGATGGGTCCCGATGGCCAGAATGCTTGTCAACGAATCCTCCCTGGGCCGTCCAATGCGCCGCGCCCGGAACTGGTCGCTTGCGGCGAATGTGGGGTGTCGTATATTAGTCAGAACGTTCGGTCAATAAATAACTCGGGAGAGAATCGGGATGGAGGCGGAAGGAATTGCCATCGTCGGCGCCGGTCAGGCTGGTGCGGCGCTGGCGGCGCGGCTGCGTCACAAGGGCTATGACGGGGCGATCTCGATCTACGGCGCAGAGCCCGCGGCCCCCTATCAGCGCCCGCCGCTGTCGAAGAAATATCTCGGCAGCGACTGGGGGGCAGAGCGGCTGCAACTGCGTCCGGCCGGGTTCTGGCGCGACAACGAGATCGAGCTTTGCCTCGGTGCGCCGGTGGCGATGATTGATCCCGAGCTCGGCCATCTCATCTGGAACGGAGAGCTGCGCCGGTGGAACAAGCTGGCGCTGACGACCGGCACGGCGCCGCGGCCCTTGCCGCCGGAACTGGCCGGGCGCGCCAATGCCTATGAGCTGCGGACTATCGCCGATGTGGACCGGCTTCGCCCCGCGTTTCAGCCGGGGCGGCGGCTGGTGGTCATCGGGGGCGGCTATATCGGCCTGGAATCGGCGGCGGTGGCGGCGCGTGCCGGGCTGACGGTGACGCTGATCGAGCGCGCGCCGCGGATTCTGGAGCGCGTCGCCTGTACCGAGACCGCCGAGGCGATCCGCCATCTGCACCGCAGTCACGGTGTCGAGATCCGCGAGGGGCGGGGGATCGCCGCCATCCATGGCGCGGGGCGGATCGACGCGATCGAACTGGATGACGGCAGTCGGATCGACTGCGATTTGGCGATCGTCGGCATCGGCGTGACGCCGCAGACCGGCCTGGCGGCGGCGGCCGGCCTCCGCTGCGATAACGGCATTCTGGTCGACGGTTTCGGCCGCACCTCGGCGCCCGGGGTGTGGGCGGCGGGCGACTGCGCCAGCTTCACGCTCGACGGGCAGGTCACCCGGCTCGAAAGCGTGCAGAATGCGATCGACCAGGCAGAGGCGGTTGCCGACGACATGCTCGGGATGGGCGCGCCGTACCGTCCGGTGCCGTGGTTCTGGTCCGATCAGTTCGACGCCAAGCTGCAGATCGTCGGGCTGAACCGGGGCTATGACCGGGTGGTGACCCATGACGGCGCGCGCGGGCAATCGATCTGGTATTTCCGGCACGATCGGCTGCTGGCGGTCGATGCGATCAACGATCCCCGCGCCTATATGACCGCGAAGAAGCTGCTGGAAGCGGGGCGCACCGTCACGCCGGCAGAGATCGACCGGCCCGATTTCGAGCCGATGCAGCTGTTGCGGGGCTGAGGCGGATCAGGGGCTGGCGGGCAGACTGGTGTAGCCGTCGAGAAACAGCGCGACGGTCCGCTCTGCCAGCTCCTCGGGCGACACCAGCCCATCGGCCTGGTACCAGGTGTAGGTCCAGTTGATCATGCCGAAGAACAGCATCGTGTCGACATGGGCGAGCGGACGGTTGGCGGCCATCTCGGGGCGCAGCTGCAGCAGTGCGTCGCGTACATAGGCGATCAGCTCACGCTGCTTGGCGATCAGTTCGTTGCGATGCTCGGCCGCCAGCACGTCAAGGCAGGTGAGCAGCACCACATGCTGATCGCGCGATACCGCGTAGATTTCCAGGAACACCTTCACGAGCTGCTGGAAGCGCTCTTTCGGGTCCTGCGAGCGGTAGAGCACCTGACGGCACTGCTCCAGCAGCGAATCGACATGCATGGTCAGCATGTCGCGCAGGATCGCCTCCTTGCCGTCGAAATAGTGATAGAGGCGCGACTTGGAACAGTCGCAGGCCTCGGCGATATCCCCGATCGACGTCGCAGCATACCCCCGGCGCGCAAAGATCGCCGCGGCGCGCTGGATGATGGTATCATTGATACTGTCGTAGTCGGCTGAACGCGTACGGGCCAAGTCGCCTCCAAGCTATTTTTCGAATGGTCATTCAGCTTATATCGCCGCGGTCGGACAATGCCAAGCCTGCCCTTCCTTTTCATGACAGGGGGCCGCGCGGATCGCCGGTGGCAGAAAAAATCCTGTTTACTTAGTCCAATCGTTCGGACTATTTATTGCGAACGCGAAGGAGACCTGGCCCGCCGGAAGCTGCGGGTCATAGGGAGAGGAAACGACATGCTGCATCCTGAAATAGAGATGCTGGACCGCGAGGGCATTCTGCGGCTTCAGCAAGACCGCCTGGCCGCGCTGGGCAAGCGCCTGGGGCAAAGCGAGGCCTGGCGCGCGCATTTCAACGCCGCGGGCATGCAACCCGAGGATCTGGCGGCGCCCGACGGGTTGCAGAATGCGCCCTTCATGGAAAAGGCGCAGCTTCGCGATCATTATCCCTTTCCGTTCCTGACGGTGCCGGTCGAAGAGGTCGAGCGTTTCGTCGCCACCTCGGGCACCACCGGGCTGCCGGTGCTGTTCGGCATGACGCGCGAAGACTTCGGCACGCTGC
>JBFXGQ010000076.1:0-12034 GCA_050177915.1 Pseudodonghicola sp.
CGGCCGACAGCTCCTGGAGCGTGTCGAGTTGACCAGGTGCCGCAGCCACCAGTGCGTCGATAGCGGTCTGGGCTGCCGCCTGCACGAATGCGGTGGTGGCGATCTGCGTGGTGCCGGTGCCGGGGGCGGCGGTGGGTGCGGTCGGCGTACCGGTCAGCGCCGGCGATGCCAGCGGGGCCTTGGTGGCCAGACTTGCCGTCACAGTCGCCGCGAAGTTCGGATCGTTGGCGAGCGCGGCCGACAGCTCCTGGAGCGTGTCGAGTTGACCAGGCGCCGCAGCCGCCAGTGCGTCGATAGCGGCCTGGGCCGCCGCCTGCACGAATGCGGTGGTGGCAAGCTGGGTGGTGTCGGTGCCCGGGGCGGCGGTCGGAGCCTGTGGCACCCCCGTAAAAACCGGGCTCGCGATCGGAGCCTTGCCGCTCAGTCCAGTGGCCCCGATCCGCACCCAGCGCCCCCAGGTCGCGCTCCAGGTGTAACGTCCGGCGTTGGGAACAGTGGCGCCGTCATATCCGGTTGCGGAGGCCTGCGAGTGGGTGCCGAGATCCGTATCGAGCACCTCCGCGCCCGCGCCGTCCACGGCTCCTGCATAGGTTTGGAGCACGCTCCACGCATTCGCGCCGATCCCCCCCGATGTGATCTGCGAACGCAGCTCCTCCATCGCGGCAGCGACCGGACCCGCGCCGGCAAGCTGTGCTCCAACCGAAACCATATCGACCTGTACGAGGGATCCATCGCGATGGCCGAGCACATTGTCGAGGCCGCTGGCGAGGTCGAGGTTGTTGGATTTTTGTCCTGCGTCTGCCATCTGATTTTACCTGATATTGACAGTGAACGGCCCCGCCACGGGACCAGGGACGCCTTCCGCAGTCTGCGGGGCGAGGTAGTAGTCGTAAGCGCCGGCGTCGATCGACGCGGCGGTCTCTGCGAACAGGGTGACGTCCGACACAGCGCCGTCGAAGATCGCCACGGCGCGGAACGCGAAGGCATTGTTGCCGGTGACGGCCTGGATCGCGTCGGTGTGCGTTCCGTTCGTCGAAACAGCAACGCCGGCGCGCTCGGATCCCCCCAGGAGCATCGGCGTGACGCTGCCGGCGACACAGGAGCTGACCACGTATCCGATCCGGTAGGTGGTGCCGACAGTCAGCGTCATCGCCTGCGTCAGGTTCCCGGCCGATCCCGAGGCATGGACCGCCTGCCCGGTCTCCAGCGTCCAATCGGCGCCGGTGGTCCAGGCTGCGGCAGTGGAAAAATCACCGTTTGCAAGGAGGTTTTCGCGGGTGCCGTCGCCGTCGATATGCTGGGCGGTGGCGCCGGCCGAGACAGCAAATGGCGCGCCGGCCGCATGCAGCGAGGTGTTCAGCGTACCGCCGGCGGGGACCCGATAGAGCTGGATCCGATCGGGCGCATCGGGGGCGCTGACGGCCACGGTGACGACTGCGTGGCCGAGACTGCCCACGACGGTAATGGACCCGGCATCGAGAGCGGCCGGGATCGGGTCGTCATTGCTGCCGATCGTGACCGCGACGGTGGCGCTATAGGGGCCCGGGACGTCGCCCACGGCAATCGCCCTGACGCGCAGTTCAATCTGGTCGTCGGCGACATAGTCGGCAATCGACAGGGAGGCCGAAGCCACCGGAACGGAGACGGTTGTCCAAACCTCGGCTCCCGTCAGCTGATGATCCACCTCGAAATGCGTCACGATGGCGGCGGATCCGGTGCCAGGCGCCAGCAGCACCTGGACGCCATCGGGATCGCCAGTGCCGGCGGTGCCGGTCAAGATCGAGGTAAAGCGCGCCGCGGACGGCGTGACGGCTTCGACAGGGACCGCAGAGCCGACGCGCCCATCCCAGGCCGGCGGCACCTCGGCGTCCGTCAGCTCGTCGATGATCGGCGCGGCCGCCACCATGTGGATGGCCTGGGCAAACTTCTCACCCGGCTCGATGCCGCGCACGAGGAGCGGCAGGCTCTCGGTCGCCTTCGGCCCGAAATGCACCAGCGTGTCGACCTCCGGCACCTCTCCGGATCCGCTCACCAGGAGCCCACGGCCGCCGGACAGCGGCACGGTCACATCGCGCAGCACCGAATGGCCGGTCGGATCCTCTTCATCGTCGAAGGAGCGGAACCTGACCGCGTAATCGACGCCCTCCTCGACATCGAGAGCCTCGTCGAGGACCACATAATCGCCATCAACCGATTTGACGCGCGCCGCGACCTGGGTCCGGTCCAGCGTGTCAAAGGATCCCATGACCAGGTCGCCGCGCGCTGCCACTCGCACCGCGCCATCCTGCGTCACCTGGAAGCGATCCGGGCGGTGGATCAGCTCATACTGGCGCCGGCGCGCCTCGATCCAGATCTCGCCGGGGTCCGTCTTGCCGGGCAGGTCGAGCTGCTCTGTCAGGTCGATCGGCCCGACGTGTCCAGGCCACGGCACGATGCGCTCGGCCTCCTCATAGTCGCGGGTCTCATCGAGAAACTTGACGCGGAACGCGTGGGGCGGGTCGAAGTAGTCCCGCGACCAGGTGAAATCCCGGCTGTTCCGGTGCGACAGGTGATCGACCACCAGGCTGCTCGGCCGGTCAATCACCACACCCCAGCGGATCCCGTCATGATGCGGTGCGGCCCGGCCGGCGCCGCATATCTTGCGCAGGCCCTGACCGAGGGTTTCGTCCTGCTGGTGGATCGCATTGTATTCCAGCCCCTTCGAGACGCAGAAGTCATAGAAGTCGGCGATCTGATCCAGTTTGACCGCGGCATCGGCCACGGGGAACGCGTTCGCGGCCCCCTGCAGCGCCGCTAGATAGGCAGAGGCAGGGTTGCTCGTCGGCGCGTCCGTCCACTCCGTCCCGGTCCAGGTGGGGGCGTAGCGGGTGACCAGGGCGTTGAAATCGTCGAGCGCGCCGTTGAGCTGGTAGGTCGCGCGGATCCGGACGGCGGCGAGCGCCAGCGGCGGCGTCACGTTGATGGGATATTCCGGCCGGATCGACTGCAGCGCCGCCCAGACAGTGTTGGTCACCCACCCATTCTCGAGGCTCTCGGGCGTCATGCGGGTGACCTCGATCTCCCACTGGCCCCGGAATGGCAGCGTCCATGTGTGCTGGCGGAAGAAGGAGGTCTTCTTGGCGGCGGCGATGTCGAGGGTCACCACCTCCGTCCAGTCAACGGCGCCCTTGAGGCGCTGGCGGATGCGGATGCTCACATCCAGCGTCACGTCACGCCCCTTGTTGTCGATCGCGAAAAGGCCGCTCGGCCAGTTCAGGATCACCGATGCGCTCTCGGTATCCGGGGCGGTCAGGCGGATGACCGGCGTCTCCTCCGGAATGCCTGCGGGATCAGGCTCACCGTCATCATCGCGGGGATAGGGCCGCACCAGCTCAGAACTGATCGCCTCCTCCAGCACCTGCGTCGGATAGAGGCTGAGCGGGAGGTCAGTATCGAGCCCCTCGCGGACCTCGATGGTGACGTCCTTGTATTCGGCGATCGAGGTGTTCCCGATCCGCATGTCCTCGATGCGAAGTCGCCCATAGCCGAACACGAAGGCCGCCCGGATATACTGATCGTCACCGACGATCTCGGTATAGGAAAGGGCCGCGAACGGCGGGGTCATGCGGATCTTGCCCAGCACCAGCGGGATGCGCCCATCGGGCCGCGCGTCATTCCGAATGCCGCTGATCGCGTAGGACTTCTCCGCCTTCTGCTCCTGTTCTGCGGGAACGAGGGCGCGAACCAACAGGCCACCCACCAGGCTGAGACCGGCGGAGAGCCCCATCGCCAGCGCGTTCGCGCCGAAGGTCCCTGCCGCAAGGCCCATCCCCTTTGCGAGAGGAACAGCCCAGACCTGCCCGAGCGCGAGCGCGGCAATCGACACGACCACCGACAAGACCTGCCCGAGATTGTCGCCAGCCGGCACCACGCGGATCACCACATGCGTGCCGGGCTTCGGCCGCACGCGATGCCACAGCTCGATGGCGACGGGTGCCGCACCGCGCTGGGTGACCAGCAGGACGCGGATACCAGCCGCAGGCAGCTCGGGCAGCGCGGTCTCGACGATCTGGGCCACGGTCAGCCCTTCCGGCATCGTGATGGTGCGCCGGGCGGAACCGGGGTCAGGAAACGGGGAGGCGAGGACGGAAACTGCCATTCAAACCCCCTTCAACGTCATGGTGATGTGGCGATGAATGCCGATCCTCCGATGGATCCAGCGGGGCTGTAGCGGCTCGACGAGTGCCGCGCCGCCGGCATGGACATGCAGCATCCGGTCGGCATCGACGGCGATCCCGACATGCGAGCGATACCTGCCGGTGCGAAACTCGAAGATGTCAAAAGGTTGAGCGATTGCCACCCCAAGCCAGGCTCTTCGCTCCTGGGCTCCGCGCAGCGCTGCATCCACCTCCGCCACCTCCTCGGCGCTCGCATAGGCGCCGGCATAGGACGGCAGGTCGATCCCCAGCTCCTCGCCATAGACCAGGCGCGCCAGGCCCCAGCAGTCAACGCCGGCGCGGTCGCGGCCGAGGTCGGCGTAGGGGAGGCCGACGTATTCTGACGCCCAGCTCATGCTGTATCTCCGCATTTGCGCGAGCAGAACAGCCATGCAATCGTCCAGTAGGCGAGTCGCTCACAGCGCAATTGAAGGAGGCTGGTTTGGTGGATAGAGGTGTGCCATGCATCGATGGCCTGAAGCTTCATCTGGCCAATGACGCCAGTAATGCTGTGATCGAGGTCATCACCGGCGATGAGATCACACAGTTCGCGATTACCCAGGACATGTTGATGCTGATCCTCGGGAGATTGCGAGACCTTAATGTCGAATGGGAAAAACGACGTCGGCAGATCGACCCGACCGCAGGTAAAGCGGGTGACATAGCGCCTATGACTGCGGTGCGCGCGGTATCCGTCAATGGCGCATCGATCCCCGGAACGGATGAGGGTGCCCTCATTTTTGAGACGGCTCATGGACCCCAGGCATTCGCCATTCCGAAAGCTGCAATGCCGCTTCTCGCGGAAAGGCTTCTCGCGGAAGCTGAACGGTCTCCGAAGATACCGACGAGGAATTGATGGTGCCGCTGAGCGTGAACTTGCCACGCAGGTATTGCTCTTCGTCCCGGATTTCGGTGTAGGGCATGCGATCCTCCTCATAGGAACAGTCCTGGGAAACGGTCACGGGTCATCCGGTCGGCGGGGAACCCCTCGTCCTCGATCGGTTCGCGGCTGATGGTCAGGGTGATATCGGCCGCGTCCCCGTCGGCGGAGATCAGGCGCATGTCGCGGAACTCCGCCTCGATCAGATCCGGTGTGCTGGAATGCACCACGGCCATATGGACGGTCGCGCGATCGGTCACCGACCGCAGCACCTTGGCGATGTCGTTGTCGACGTTTTCGAGCACAACCGTCGCCGCCGCCGGCGCGTCTTCCTGATCGCCGGGGATCTCGGCCGAGGCCAGTACGAAGAGATAGGGCTCAGTCGCCGGATCGGCGCCCATCCAATCGGAGCGGGTGCCATACATCAGCGGGTCGGCCGAAAGCCGCTCGGTCGGATCGGTGGAGATCCGCACCGGTTCCGCGAGATCCGCATGTTCGAAAACCAGCAGCGCTACTTCGACCTCGGCCGAGCTGGGCGCCATGCGGGCATTCATCGAAACACGGCTCATGGCATCACCGTCACGCTGAAGCTGACCCGGAAGCGCACGCCCTTCGGGGCAATCGTCGGTGTTCCTTCGCCCATCAGGCAGAGCCATCTGGCGGAGACCAGAACGGGGCTGCCGTCGGGCAGCAGGACCGGCGCGCCGCCAGGCGTCAACAGCGGCCAGCCGTCAAGCGTGGGGGCCGGCATCCAGAAGGGCAGCGATCCTTCAGAGAGGTCGTGCTCATAGAAGCTCTCGAAGTCGCCCAGCACGGCGCGCGGCACATCCAGCACCATCGCCACCGTGCGCGCGACGCTCGACCAGCGCCGGCGCCATCCCGGCGGACCGGCTTCGCCGCCCTTGCCCAGCCGCGCGTCGAGGCGCTGCTCGCTATAGCCATCGCGCAGCGGGCGGGGGAGAGTATCCGGCCAGACTGCGACGGTCATCGCAGCGCACTCCTGGGCCGCACGCCCATCGACGCGAGCTTCTTCTTCGCTCCGCCACCAGGCGTCTGCAGGGCGTCACCCACAGCGTCAGCCATCATCAGCCTCCACGCCCGGCGGCCGCTCGCGTCGGTCGTCTCCTCGACCTCAGCCTCCACCCGAGCCGAGCTGTTGTTCATGATCTGGATGACCGGGCGCGTGTCGCTGGTCATGTGGCTGGTGTGGTCGGCCGCAGCGGCTGCCACGGCCGGCATCTGGATGGGCGATCTGGAAAGGACCTGGCCGCCGGACGCGAGACGCTGCATCGGGCGGCCCGCGATCATCGCCTCCAGCAGCGGACGATTGCGAGCGGTCGCCGCAGCATTGACGATGAAATCACCGGCGCGCGCCGGCATCATGATGCTGTCCGAGGTGCCGGTTCCCGGCCCGGAAATCATCCCGGCGGCAGCCGGGCGACCCGCGTTGATCGCCTCAAGGGCCGCCATGTTGGGACCGGCGACGGCTCCGGGCACATAGAATTCGCCATTCGAGACAGCGATTATCCCATCCGGAGCAGTCCCGCCGACCGCGAAGCCAGGGATCCCGAACGCGCCGGCGATCATGGTGCCAAACGTCGACCAGAACCCACCGCCGCCGCCAGCGCCGCCCTGGCCGCCGCCGAACAGCCCCTGCAGGCCGCCGAAGAGGTCCCTGCCGAAGCTGTCCAGGCCGGTGCCGAAGGTCGAAAGCCCATCGGTCGCACTGCTCGTCGTGGCACCGAAGCGCGCCAACGCCGCCTCGGCCCCTGCCAGCCGCTGCGACCAGCCGGCGGCGCTCGACGGGTTCGCAGCATCATAGCCGGAGGGGCGTTCAAATCCGGTGAATGCATGCGTGGCCGAATAGAGGTCAGGCGCTGCCAGAAGCCGCTTGAGCGGGCCATTCTCCGACGTCAGCAGCTCTTGCCAGGCGAATTCGAGCTGAGCCTGGACATTGCCGAGGTTGCCTTGCCCCCCGATGAAGTCGAAAAGCTTTGGCGCCCGGTCGTTCCATTGGAAGAGCCCGTGCGCTTTCCCATAGTCGCCGACGTTCAGCGGGTTGAAACCGCTCTCGGCCGAGATGTTCCCCATGATGCCGGCGATCTGGTGGGGTTTGAGGTTTTTCCGCGCGAAGAAATCCCAGACCTGCTGCTGCACGTCAACGCTGCCGCCGAGAGCCCCGGGCGCCGCGCCAATACCGGCCTGAGCGAAGCTCATGCTGCCCAAGCCCGCGATGGAGGTCGCGTTGAGCGTCACCATCGGCGTCGTGACGGACATGGCGCCTGCCTGCATCGCCTGCGCTTGCAGCGGTCCCGCCTTCCCGGTCAGCCGATCCCAGATGCCTCCGATCCCGCCGACATCGGTCAGCGTCGGCAGATCGGTGCCCAGGATGAGGTTCTTCATCTGGTTCTTGGCGGCGAGCTCCAGCATCATGTCGCCGGCCTCTTGCGCGATCTCCCCGAGCGCGCCCGCGATATCGCCTTCCGCGAGACGATCGATTGCGCCATCGATCGCAGCCTCTGCCGCATCCTTGACGCGGCCCCAGGCATCGATCTGCTTGTCCAGCTCGGCGGTCGGTCCGCGTTCGCTACGGCTTCCCGACGGATCTGCTCAGCTCGCTCGCCGGTGGCGCCCAGCTCGCGGATCTTCTGCTCAGCCTGATATTGGGCAAGCACACGGGCTCGGACACGCTCGCTCTGTCCCAGCAGCGCCACCTCCAGACGCAGCTCCGCGACGCGTTCCCGCTCGCTGAGGAGATAGTCTGTCGCACGCGCATCGGCCATGGTTTGCGCCTGCAGCCTGTAGGCGTCACGCAGGGCGTCAACCACGTCGGCGAGGCGCTTCTTCTCTTCGCCCTCCGCTGCGGCGGCAGCTGCGACCAATGGCCGGAGGGTCAGCTCTTCCTGCAGCAGGCGATTGACATCCTCGGACCGGATCAGCCCGGCGGCGACCTGGGCGGTGAGCCTCGCGCGGATCTCGGCCTCGGCGGTTAGCTCGGTGGCCTGGGCTTTGGTCGATGTGACGGTCTGCTCGATCACCTTCTGACGCGCGCGGGCGGCGGCACTGTCGATCTCGCCCTGGGCGACTTCTTCCTGGGCCATCTGCAGACGCGTGCGGCGCGCCTCCAGCTCGGCACGGATCATCGGGTTCTTCTCGGCCGAGATCTGCACCTCCAGCCGATCGAGCTGGGCAAGCCGATCCTGACGACCGATCAGCGCGTCGAGCACCCGGCGCTTCGCCTCCAGCGCCTGGGTGATTTCCTGCTGCTGGAACGCATCCAGCCCCGGAGCATCCTTGCCCTTGTCCAAGGCCGTGATCTCGTTGCGCAGATCCTGCTCCTGGCGCATGCGGGAGGTCGCGCCAGAGCCTTCGGCAATGGTAATGGCCTTGCGGCCCAGCCGCTCGGCTTCTGATCTCTGTTGCGCTTGTTCAGCAGCGGCATCGCGCACACGACGCTGCTCCATGAGCGCACTGAGGCGCGCTCTTGCATTCTCAATTGTGCTTTGTCGCACGCGGTTCTTTGGCAGCTTTTCAAGGCGATCCAGCTCGCCTTCCGCCTTCGAGATTTCTTCATCCAGCGTCGGCCCGGAGAACATCCGGTCGATCCCCTCGCCGAGCCCATCCCACAGGCCAGAGGCCGTGTTCTTGATGCCCTGCATCGCCCGGTCGAGCGCATGCATGCGGTCTTCAGCATTCGCGAGCTTCTCGGGCAGGCGATCCAGCAGCACGCCCTGGGCCTCGCTTTCGCGGTTCTGGGCTGCGAGATTGCGGACATAGCGGGCGGTGGCCGCGTCGATCAGCCCGTATTTGCCATAGAGCGTATCGGCCGCCTTGGCCGGATCCGCGAACATCTCGGCCAGCGCACCGCCGGCGGCGCCGGCGTCGATGCCCATGGTCGCCGCGAAGTCCTTGGAGATCGCGATCAGATCCGCATAGTGCTCCGACCTGATCCGGCCGGTGTGCAGGAAGGCCACCTGCATCTCACGCGCGGCGCGGATCGAAATCCCGGCCGCAGCTGCGCCAGCCCGGGCGGCTGCCTCCAGTTCCGCCGGCGACCGCGCCAGGCCGCGCCCCAGACCATCCATTTCGGCTGTGACAGCCATGGTCGAGCGCAGATACTGGTTCCAGGCGGTGGCGCCGGTGATTGCAGCGGCCGAGACCCCGCCCAGCAGCAGGCGGGTCGGCGTCAGCACACTGCGCAGTGCGCGGAAGGTGTTGCCGACGCCTCCGTAGATCTGGGTGATCTGCGGGCCCTGCTGCATGAGGACCTGCTGCGCCGGCATGCCCATCATGAGCGACTGAACGACGTCATTGATCTGGTAGGAGAGGTTGCGCGCCTCGAAGGCGCTGAGCTTCATGTTGCGGCTGTTGCCGCTGAGCGCGGCATCAGACCGGCGGATCGCTTCGACGGCATGGTCGTAGCGCGTCTGCACCCGCGCCTGCGCCTGGGCGACCTCATCTGCGCTCAGCGCTCCGGATTTCGCAGCAGCCGCGAGCTCATCGACTTCCTTCCGGTAAGCCTGATCGGCAGCCGCCATCGGAACGTACCTCGCCCGGATGGCCGTCTTGTCGGCCTCGGACAGGCCGGGTGCATCCTGGGACTGAGGGGGTCGTGGCGCCGTGCCCGTGCCGGTCGTGGCGCGCAGGGCCGCCTCGCGGGCGGCGCGTTCCGCCACGGCCTGGTCCTGAGCTGCCTTTGCAGCATCGCGGCGGGCCTGCGCATTCTTCGCGGTCGCCGCCGTGTCCTGGTCCGTGGCCGCAGTCGAGGTCTTCGTCGTCGCCGTGACATCCGCGATGCCTGCCTGCACTTCCTTCGTGGCGGCCTTTGCCTCGCGGGCATCCGCCCGGAAGATGAGGCGCAGAAGAAGGTCCTTCGCGCTCATGACCGTTCCTCGCCCAGGACTTCGAGCGCGGCGGCTTCCATCACCTGAAGATCGAAAAACACGGCATCGGGCGCAGCGGTGCGATGCAGCACGACGTCAACCGCGTCATAGTCGAGCCCGAGCCAGATCACGCCCGCCATGGTCGCGGCGACCCGCCACTGGGTTTCGCACCGCAGGAAGGCTACGAGGCTGTCCCAATTGCACGGCATGATCTCGAAATCCTCGGATACGTCGGTGGGCTCCTGGGGCGGAATATCCGCCCCCATGGCAGCGAACTGGCGGCTCAGCTCGGTGGAGATGACGATCGGCTTGCTGTCATCGACGCGGCCCAGGCGGGCAAAGGCCCAGGCACGGGCCGCGTCCTTCAGTTTCCCAGGCGGGCCTCTTCACCCGAGGCGCTTTCGGCGATCGCGCGGTAGATGCCCGTGCGAACCTCGGGCTTCTGCAGCTCGGCGATCAGCGCATCCCGCGAGAACGGAACCAGCTCGCCATCAGCGTCAAGGATATCCCGCCAGCCCGCGACCTTGGCGGCGAGCGCCTCACGTTCAGCCACCATCCGTTTCCGCAGGTCCATGATCCCCTGGATACGCTCGGCCTCTTCCAGAAGCTCATCCTGCCCCTTGGGCACCAGGAGGGCCGTGAAGGTCTGCTCGACCATATGGCCGGGCGTCTCCGGATCGGGGCGACGGACCACGACCGGCCACCAGTAGTTCGGCGATTTGCCAGCGACGTAATTGACCATTCTTCAAGCTCCTGCGTTTCGGTTGACGGCTGGGGCCGGATCTGCCGGTCCTCGGGTATCATTCTGACCATCGGCGCCGCCGTCTCAGCGCTCTGGTAATCCCTTTGGCCTTAGCCCTCGTGGCCGCCTCAGATTTCCCCTTCTCAAGAATTCAGCGGACGGTGATCGTGATCTCGTCCAGCCCGTTGACCGGGCAGAGGCCGAGGCCGACCTGGTGGTGAACGATGTTCTTGATCTGCTGCACCGAAGGCGGGCCGATCTCGACGGCCGGGCAAGTCACCTCGACGATGTTGCCCGCGGTGGTGCCATGCGTGAGCGTCACCCCGCCCCGCGCCCGGGAGCGCGCAATCGCAAAGAGGTCGAGCTCCGCAACGGAGGTGGCGCGGATCACCGCGGACCCGGTGCTGGAGCGATCCGAGATGAGCACCGCCTCGGCGCCGATCTGGAACAGGGGAGACACCTCATTGCCCAGGTCGAAGGAGATGCTCTCGGCGATGGCCGTCCAGCCGTGCATCGTCAGCGCGGTGTTGGCTTTGCTCACGACGATCGGCTTGACCAGCGCGCTGGCATCGACCACCGGCAGCACCGCGTCGGTCACGGTGCCGAGCAGGCCGGTATAGGTGACCCGGAACTTCGGGATCTTCGCGGCGTTGAGGTTCAGCGCCACATTGCAGCGTCCGCCCAGGAAAATATGCTGCACGCCGTCGGAGTTGAAGAAGATCGTGCCGCTCTCGACCGCGCTTTCGACGATGCTATAGGCGACATCGACGCCGGCGGTGACCGTCTCGGCCATGCCGGCGGCGCGCAGGATCGAGCCCCATTGGGGTACGCTGCCGGCCGCGCCGGCGCCGGCGATCTCCACGTCGAATTCGATGCGACCGTATTCTTCGGTCAGGATCACGCCCTGGTTGCCCATGTGAGGCAGCATCAGGTCGCGGCTCTCCTCGGTCGCCTGCAGCGGCGTGAAGGTGACATTGGAGGCGATGATGGCATTGGCCGCGGTGGGCGCCGCGCTGGTGCCTTCAACGGTCTCGATCTTGTGCAGGATGGCCAGCTTGGGCCAGCGACGGGCAGCCATGATCAGCGTCCTTTCTTGACGGCGGCGCCCTTGGGCGCCTCGGCCTCATCGGCCTGGGTGATGGGATCGGCGGCCGCGGGCGCGGGCGCTTCCTTGGGCGGCGTCTTCGACAGCTCGCCGGTTTTCGGATCGCGGTAGTGGCGGCCACCGCCGGTGGGTCGTTTGGTCATGGTCACTCTCCCGTCAAAAACCTGCTCGTTTCCCAGGTCTGAACCAGGACGGAGCAATTGCGTTGCGGCATGCGTCCGGCCTGCG
>JBFXGQ010000077.1:0-11705 GCA_050177915.1 Pseudodonghicola sp.
CCCGATATCGACGCGGATGTGAAACCGGCGCTGTCGGGCAGGCTGGGCCATGACGCCCCCATCGCGCAGGCGCGGCACTATCGCCCGGCGATGTCGACCGAGCGTCTGCGGGTGGGCACGCCGCCGATCCTGCAGCTGCGGGTGCTGCAACAGGCGCTGACCGCCTGGGACGGGGTGGATATGGCCGAGCTGCGCGCCGCCTCGCTGGCGCTGAGCGACCGCTTCATCGCCGAGGTCGAGGCGCGCTGCCCGTCGCTGGAACTGGTCACCCCGCGCGATCACGCGATGCGCGGCAGCCAGGTCTCGTTCCGGTTCGAGCACGGCTATGCGGCGATGCAGGCGCTGATCGACCGCGGCGTGATCGGCGATTTCCGCGCCCCCGACATCATGCGCTTCGGCTTCACGCCGCTCTATATCGACGAGGCCGATGTGGTCGCCGCCGCCGGGATCATCGACGAGGTGATTTCCACCGAGGCCTGGCGCGACCCGAAATATCAGATCCGCTCGCGGGTCACCTGAGACAGCAAGGAAAGGCAAGACATGACGAACACGGTTATCCACCCCGAAGGATGGGCGCCCGCCAAGGGCTATGCCAATGGTGTCCTGGCCGGGGACGGCACGCTCTATATCGGCGGTCAGATCGGCTGGACCGCCGAGCAGAAATTCGAGAGCCATGATTTCATCGGCCAGATGGAGCAGGCACTGAGGAACATCCTGGCAGTGGTCGAGGCCGCCGGCGGCACCGCGGCGGACATCACCCGGCTGACCTGGTTCGTCAAATCCAAGGCCGAATACATGGCCCATCAGGCCGAGATCGGGCGCAGCTATCGTGCCGTGCTGGGGCGCAATTTCCCCGCCATGTCGCTGCTGGTGGTGGCCGATCTGCTGGAGGACGAGGCGCTGCTGGAGATCGAGGCGACCGCCTTTATCGGCAAGAAGTAACCGCCCGCCGTCGCGGTGTTCAGGGGCCGTCCCGATGGGGCGGCCTTTTGCGTGCCGGGACGCGCTCAGCGGATCAGATCGGCGGCGTAGATGTCCCTGACCCAGCCGGGCAGGTGCGGCAGGGCCGAGGCCAGGCGCCCCTTGGCGAAGCCCAGGCACTGCCGCGGCGGGGTGTTGAGGCCGGAGTTGTCGAAGACCAGGCCCCGGTCGGCCTTCAGCACCGCCTGGCGGATCAGCGCGCCATTGCGGGCATAGCGGTCGCGGATCTTCTGCTCGGGCACCGGATGGCCGCCCTCGGTGACCCGGGCCTGGACGCGGGCGACCGACAGATCGGGCGTCTCGACCCCCACATGCATCACGATGACGGTGAAACCCCGGTCGCGCGCGGTGTCGATCAGCGCCAGTTTTGAGGGATGGGAAAACACCGTCTCGGTCACGAAATCCCGGCGCCGGTCCAGGTAGTCGTCGCGCCGAAGGGTGGCCAGACGTGCGGCCTCGTAAGAGGCGGCGGGAGAGGGGTCGCGCAGTTCGTCGCGCTGCAGGATGTCGGCATTGATGAAGGGGCCGGCGAAATGCGGCGCCACCCGGGTCTCGTACAGCGTCGACTTGCCGGCGCCATTCGGCCCGGCCAGCAGGATCATGGTGGGCGTCATGCCTCAGACGGTGTCGGGGGCAGCGTCGGCGTGGATCAGATTGCCGCCGGCATCCAGCCCGACCCCGAGGCCGAGCCGCTGGCGCTTGGCGTAAAACGCCTTTTCCTCGGCCGAGGGCTGGCCCATCAGCTCGGTGAAACTGTCGAGCCAGACATCCTTTTCCTCGCCGCTCAGCGCGGTGGTCTCCAGCTCTCCGGCCAGGGCGGCCGAGATATGGGCGTGATCGAAGTTTCCGGATTTCTCGACCGCGCGGCCGATCTTCACCCAATGCGCGATCTGCCCGGCGACCGAGCGGCTTTGCAGTTCGGATTCGCGCCGGATGACACCCATCAGGTCGTCATTGAGCTTTACGGATTGCGCCATGTCGGGGTCTCCTTCGCATCTATAGGTGGCATTTTGCCACCTTTTTGTCAAGGTCACCCCCGGGGCGCCGGTGGCGGGTCGGGCGCGCGGATCAGACCTCGAACAGCCGGCCGTGCCCCGGCGCGCGGCCGGACTGGCCCGCCAGCCGCACCGCGCCCCAGGCGCCCGCCGTGGCGCTGGAGATCACCGGCAGCCCGTGGCGCGCCTCCAGCACCGGGATCACCCCCAGCGTGTGCAGCCCGCCGCAGGAGATGAACAGGCAATCGGCCCCGGGGGCGGCGGCCAGTGCCTTTTCCCCCAGCGCGATCAGGTCGGCGTCGGTGACGGCAAAGACCTGTTCCACCGTCTTCAGATGCATCGCCTCCAGCGCCGCGACCTCATAGCCGCTCTGGCTCAGATAGCGGGTCAGCGTCTGATTGACCGGATCGGTATAGGCGGTGGCCACCGCCACCCGTTTCGCCCCCACGGCGGCCAGCGCCTCAAGCACCGAGTCCGTCATCGTGGTCACGGGCAGGCCGGAGCCGTCGCTGAGTGCGGAGAGGATCTCGGCATTGCCCTCCGGCCCCCGGTAGAAGCTGAGCGAGGTGCCCATCAGCGAGATCGCCTCGGCCCCCATCTCCCTCAGCTCCGCCGCCAGCGCGCCCAGCCGGTGGATCACCTGATTGAACCCCTCCGGCGTCACCTCGGGGATGCCGAGGCCCACGGCGACGAAATCGAGATCCGGGTAGAGCTGCAGGGGTTCCGGCGGCACCGCGCCGGCGGCGGGGGGCACGATCATGCCGATGGTGGTCATTTCTGTCCTTTCAGCGTCAGCACGATGGTCGAGATATCGTCCCCGGCATGGCCGCGATCGCAGGTCGCGCGCATCAGCGCGCGGGCGCTGTCGGTCATCGGCAGGGTGGCGCGGCCGGCGCCGACCTCAGCCACGGTGTCGAGGTCCTTGAGCATCATCGCCACCGTGCCCAGCGGGTTTTCGAAGTTTTCGGCGGCCATCCGCGGGGCGAGCAGCTGGAAGGGTTTCGAATCCGCGAAGCCGCCGGCCAGCGCCTCGGTCAGCCGGGTCGCGTCGACGCCGGCGGATCTGGCGAAATTCACCGCCTCGGCCACCACCGCCATGGTGCAGCCGGCGACGATCTGGTTGACCAGTTTGGTCATCTGCCCGGCCCCCGCCGGCCCCATATGGGTGACCCGCTGCGCCAGCGGCGCCAGCAGCGGCTCGGCGCGCGCGACATCCTCCGCCGTGCCGCCGGCCATGATGGTCAGCGTGCCAGCGGTGGCCGCCGGCGTGCCGCCGGAGACCGGGGCATCGACCCAGCCCATGCCGTTGGCGGCCCTGAGCCTGTCGCCGAACTCCCGCGTGAGCGCCGGGTCCATCGAGGAGAAGTCGATGAAAAGACCCGGCCCGGTCACCTCGGCCACGCCGCTGGCGCCGAACAGCACCGCCTCGACCGCGGCGGCATTGGTCAGGCAGGCCATCACCACATCGCTCTGGCGCGCCAGATCGGCGGGGCTGTCGGCGCGCCGGGCGCCGGCGGCCACCGCCGCGTCGCATTTCGACGGCGTCCGGTTCCACACCGTGACCTCATAGCCCGCCTTGAGCAGGTTCAGCACCATCGGCCCGCCCATCAGCCCGGTGCCGAGGTATCCCAGTCTTGGCTTGCTCATTCCTCGACCTCGTCGACCGGCCAGTCGGCGGCACCGGAATGGGTGACCGCGCCGTAATAGGCGCTTTTGACCTGGGCCGCGTATTTCTCATGCGCGCCGGCCAGACGGCGGCGCGGGCGGGCGGCCAGCGCGGCGCGGCGCTTCTCCAGCACCGCCTCATCGACCAGCAGGTCGATGGCGCGCGCCTCGCGCGTGTCGATGCGGATCAGGTCGCCGGTCTCGACCAGCCCCAGCGGACCGCCATCATACGCCTCGGGCGACAGATAGCCGATGCACATCCCCCGCGTCGCGCCGGAGAAGCGGCCATCGGTGACCAGCGCCACCTTCTCGCCCATGCCCTGACCATAGATCACCGCGGTGGGCCCCAGCATCTCGCGCATGCCGGGGCCGCCGGCGGGGCCCTCGTTGCGGATGATGATCACATCGCCCTCGGCATAATCGCGCTTGCGGATCGCGGCCATGCAATCCTCCTCGCTCTCGAACACCCGGGCGGGGCCCTCGTGCACCCGCACCTTGAGGCCGGCGACCTTGATGAAGGCCCCCTCGGGGGCGAGGTTGCCCTTCAGCACGATCACCCCGCCGGAGCTGTCGCGCGGCGCATCGGCGGACCAGATCACCTCGCCATCCGGGGCGGGGGCACCGGTCACCGCCTCGGCCAGGGTCTGGCCGGTCAGGGTGGGGGTATCGCCATGCATATGGCCGGCGCGGATCAGCTCCTTGATGATCACCGGCACACCGCCCAGCCGGTGCACGTCCAGCGCGTAATAGGCGCCGCCAGGGCGCAGGTTGCCGATCAGCGGCGTGCGCTCGAACACCGCGCCGACATCGTCCATGGTGAAGAGGATCCCTGCCTCATGCGCGATGGCCGAGATATGCATGCCGGCATTGGTCGACCCGCCGGTGGCGGCGACGATGGCGCAGGCGTTCTCCAGCGACTTGCGGGTGACCAGATCGCGCGGCAGCGGCCCGCCGCGCTCGAGGATCTGCATCACCAGATGGCCAGCCTTGCGCCCCAGCGCGGCGCGTTCGGCATAGACCGCGGGCAGGGTGGCGCTGCCCAGGGGCGCGATGCCCAGAACCTCGGCCACCATGCCCATGGTATTGGCGGTGAACTGGCCGGGGCAGGCGCCCACCGTCGGCATCGCCACCCGCTCCATCTCGTCCAGCGTCTCGCGGCTCATCTCGCCGGTCATCACCGCGCCGGCGCCCTCATAGGCGTCGAGGATCGACACCGTCTTGCCCTGATACATCCCCGGCAGGGTCGAGCCGCCGAAGACGAAGACCGAGGGCGCGTTCAGCCGCACCATCGCCATGATCAGCGCCGGCAGGTTCTTGTCGCAGCCGCCATAGCCGACCAGCCCGTCATAGGCATGGCCACGCATCACCAGCTCGACCGAATCCGCGATCAGGTCGCGCGACATCAGCGAATTCTTCATCCCCTGATGGTTCATCGAGAACCCGTCGGAGACCGAGATGGTGGTGAATTCGCGCGGCGTGCCGCCGGCCTCCTGCACGCCGCGATAGGCGTGGCGGGCCTGATCGCCCAGATTGGCGTTGCAGGGCGAGGTTTCGCCGGCGGTCGAGACCACGCCGATCATCGGCCGCGCCATGGCGTCGTCGTCCAGCCCCAGACCGCGGTGAAAGGCGCGGTGCGGCACGCGGTCCAGCCCCTCGACGGTGATGCGCGACCGCAGCTTGGGGCGGGTGGATTTGGGCTCTGTCATCATGTCCTCCTCAGACTACGGTAGACCCTAGATTTCGCCGCGCGCGGGCGTCAACATGCGCCGCGACACCGCAGGAACGAGCAGGGGACCCGCAGGATGAAAACGGATATCGAAACCGCCGCCGCCGCGGCCGCCGAAGCGCGCCGCAGGGTGCGACCCTTCGACATGCCGCAGGGGCTCGGCGGCGCGCCCTTCGCCGATGCCTATGCGTTTCAGGACGCCTATGTCGCGGCGGTGGGCAAGCCGGTGGCGGGCTACAAGCTGGCGGTGAACGGGGCGCCGCAGCAGGCGCATTTCGGGGTGAGCGAACCCGCCTGGGCGCGCATCTTTGCCGGCGAGGTGTATCCCAGCGGCGCCGCGCTGCCGCTGGCCGGTTTCGACAGCGTCAGCATCGAGCCGGAGATCTGCGCCGTGCTGGGCGCGGGGGTCGAGCTGTTCACCGGGCCGGTGGACCGGGCCGAGGCGTTGCAGGCGATCGACTGTTTCCGCCCGGCGATCGAGCTGATCGACCAGCGCGGCGTGCCGATGCCGCAGCTGGATCTGGCGCAGGCGATCGCGCTGAATGTCTTCAACGCCGGTATCGTGCTGGGCGAGGGCCGCATCGCGCCCGAGGCGCTGGAGCTGCCGGCGCTGACGGTCGCCCTGACGCTGGACGGCACGCCTGTGGCCGAGGTCACGGGTGCGGCGCCGCAGGACCCGGTCGAGGCGGTGGCCTGGCTGCTGAGCGCGCTGCACGCGCGGGGGCTGCACGCCGCCCCCGGCATGGTGGTGATGTGCGGCACCCATCTGCCGCTGCGCACGCTGGAGCCCGCGGTGCGCAGCGTGGCGGTGACGATGCGCGGTCTGGGCGAGGTCGCCTTCACGCTGACCGACTGACGGGAGACCGGCAGTTGGCCCCGGCGTCCGGCCGGGGCCGCTGTCAGGCCACATAGGAGGCCAGCCAGGTCGACAGCCAGGGCACCACGACGATCAGGGTCAGGCGGAAGATATCCGCCACCCAGAACGGCGTGACCCCCTTGAAGATCGTGCCGGTGCTGACATCCGGCAGCACGCCGCGCAGCACGAAGACATTGAGGCCGACCGGCGGGGTGATCAGGCTGATCTCGGTCACCACCACCACGACGATGCCGAACCAGATCGCGTCATAGCCCAGCTGCATCACCAGCGGGTAGAAGATCGGCACGGTGAGCAGGATCATCGACATGCTCTCGAACACACAGCCCAGCAGGATGTAGATCACCAGAACGGCGGCGATCACCATCCACGGCGTGTCGCTGAACTGCATGGCAAGCGTCACCAGCCCCTGCGGGAAATCGGTGAAGTTGATGAAGTTGGCGAACAGCAGCGCGCCGATCAGCACCGCAAACAGCATGGCGGTGGTGGCGACGCTTTCCTCCAGGATCTCCCAGAACACCTTCCAGTTCAGCGCGCCGCGCAGCAGCGCGAAGAGGAAGGAGCCGAGCGCGCCGATGCCGGCGGCCTCGGTCGGGCTGAAGACGCCGCCGTAGATGCCGCCCATCACCACCACGAAGAGGACCAGCACGCCCCAGACGTTCCTGAGCGCGCGGAGCCGCTCGGGCCAGCTCTGCGGCTCGGCCGCCGGGCCTTCGTGCGGCCGGCGCCAGGTGACCCAGCGCACCGCCAGCAGGTAGAACACCATGCCGACCGCGCCGGGCAGGATGCCGGCGGCGAAAAGCTTGCCGATGCTCTGCTGGGTGAGGATGCCGTACATCACCAGCATGACCGAGGGCGGGATCAGGATGCCCAGCGTGCCGCCGGCGGCGATGGAGCCGGTGGCGAGCGCGTCGGAATAGCCGAAGCGGCGCATCGAGGGCATGGCGACCTTGGACATGGTGGCCGCCGTGGCCAGCGACGAGCCGCAGATGGCGGAGAAGCCGCCGCAGGCCACCACGGTCGCCATCGCCAGCCCGCCCTTGCGGTGGCCGAGAAAGGCGTTGGAGGCGTTGTAGAGCTCGGCCGCCAGCCGGGCGCGGGCGACGAAATTGCCCATCAGCACAAAGAGCGGCACCACCGAGAGTTCATAGTTGATGGCGGCGTCGAAGGCGGTCTGGCCGACGTTGTAGAGCGCGGCCATGGGGCTGTTGACCCAGGCCATGCCGACGAAGCCCACCAGCGCCATCACGAAGGCGATGGGGATGCGCAGGAAGGCGAGGATCAGGAGGACGGCCAGGCCGATCAGGGCTTCGGTCATGTCGGATTATCCCCGGATCTTGCGGCCGGTCAGCACCAGCACGAGATTGGCCAGCGCCGCCAGCGTGGCCAGCGCGCAGAGCACCGCCATCGCGGCGCTGAACGGCCAGATGGTCAGATAGAGCTCGTCGGTGACCTCTTCGTAGTTGAACTGGTCCATCGACTTGATCGCCAGCCGCCAGGCGATCAGCCCGAGTGCTGTGGCGGTGAACAGATGCACCACCAGCGCCTGCACCCGGGCCAGCGGCGCCGGGATGAAATCGTCCAGCAGGTCGACGGTGACATGGCCCTCGCGCAGCACGGTCAGCGGCAGCGCGCAGAAGATGATCGCCGGCATCAAGAGCGACACGATCTCATAGGCGCCGTTCACCGGCATGGTGAACAGATAGCGGCCCGCCACGTCGACGAAGGTCAGCAGCATCATCGCGAACAGCAGCAGGCAGGCGATGCGCGACAGCAGCCGCGCCAAGGGGGTGAAACCGCGGATGTGATCCGCGGTCCCATAGGTGCTTTGAATGTCCACTTGCGTTGCTCCCGGCCGGCCTTATTCGGCCGCGAGCTCGGCCATCTGGGCCTGGAAGTAGTCGTACATCGCCTTGCCGTCGACGCCTTCGGCCTCGGCGGTGGTGTAGTATTCGGCCAGGAACTGGTCGCGCAGCCCGGCGATGGCCTCCATCAGCTCGGGCGAGGCGTCGGCGATGGTGTTGCCGTTGGCCTTGAGATCCTCAAGCCCCTTGGCGTTGATCACGTCCCAGCCGTGGCCGGCCATCTTGGCGAAGGCCTCGCCGGAATACTTGTCGACGATGGCCTTGTCCTCGGGCGCCAGCTTGTCGTAGGCGGCCTGGTTCATCACCAGATAGTGGCTGGAGGAATACCAGCCGCCCGGCACGTTGGTCGAGAATTTGGTGACGTCGGTCAGGTTGAAGCTGGTCACGCTCTCAGAGGGGAACATGATGCCGTCGGCGATGCCCGAGGACAGGATCTCGTAGGACTTGGACGAGGGCTGGCTGATCGACACGCCGCCCCAGGCCTCGGTGATCGCCTTGGGGATGACGCCGCCGGTGCGCATCTTCTGGCCCTCCATGTCGGCCGGGGTGGCGATCACCTTCTTGGTGTGATGCACCTGACCGGGGCCGTGCATCATCATGCCGATCAGATGGGCGCCCATGTAAAGATCCTTGTCCGCCAGGAACTTGTCATGGGTGCGCTGCAGCGCGATCGAGGTCTTTTCGGCGCTGTCGCCCAGCAGCGGCAGTTCGGCGAAGAGATAGGGCGCGAACTGCTTGCGGGCATAGCCGTGCACCGAGAAGGAGACATCGGCCTGGCCGGTGCGCACCGCATCCAGCGCGGCGGGCGGCGAGGAGACCGGTTTGGGCAGCCGCTTGAAGGTGACGCGGCCCTCGGTCTCCTTCTCGATCGCCTCCATCCAGGGGATATAGACGTTGACGTTGACCGGGTGGGTCCAGGGGATCCAGGACGAATAGGTCAGCTCGGTGGCCAGCGCCGCGCCGGCGCTCAGCGCCGCGGCGGCGATGCCGGCGGAGACGGTCGCAATCAGGCGGTTCATCATCATGTCGTTTCTCTCCTGTTGATCTGGCCCGTTTGGTTTTGGCTGGGCCGGTTTTGATTGTGTCTTGGTCGGTCTGTCGTGGTTACTGGTACACAAGCCCGCACCCCCGGCCGGGGGTGGGCGATCACAATTGCAGCGTGCCGATGCTGGCGCCGCCGCAGACATAGAGGGTCTGGCCGGTGACGAAGCCGTTTTCGGGGTCGCAGAAGAACAGGAAGGCGTTGGAGATGTCGCGCACCTCGCCCAGCCGGCCGACCGGGATCCGCTGGGCCAGCGCGGCCTCGCGGTCGCTGTCCTTCTCGACGATGCCCCAGAAATTGTCGGTGCGCACCGGACCGGGCGCCACCACGTTGACGGTGATGCCATGCGGCGCCAGCTCCAGCTCCCAGGTCCGTGCCATGCCGATCATCCCCGCCTTGGTGGCCGAATAGGCGGTGCGGGTCGGCACCCCGAGCGCCGCGCGCGAGCCGTTGAAGACGACGCGGCCGAAGCCCCGTTCCTTCATCGCCGGCAGGAAGGCCTGCAGCAGCGTCAGCGCGCTGCCCAGATGCAGCTGGGTGAGGCCCAGCAGATCCTCGGGCTTGGCCTCCTCCACCAGATTGGGCCAGATCAGCCCGGCGTTGTGGATCAGATGGGTGACCCGGTGGATGCCGGCGATATCGGTTGCAGCCTGCGCCACGGCGGCCGGGTCGAGCAGATCGCAGGTGACGCTGACCAGGTTGTCATGGGTGAAATCCGGATCGTGCCGGGCGATCGAGATCACCCGATAGCCGCGCTCAAGCAGCCGCTGCGCCAGATCGGCGCCGATGCCCTTGGAGGCGCCGGTGATGACGGCGGTGTAGTCGGTCATGACGGGTTCCTTTCGACCAGCGCCAGCACCCGCAGCGGGCTGCCGGTGCCGTTCTTGATCTTCAGCGGCGCGGCCATCAGCACCGCGCCGGTGGCGGGCAGCCGGTCCAGGCCGCTGAGGCATTGCAGCCCGTAGCGGCCGGCGCCATGCAGCAGGAAATGCGCCGGGTAAGGCGGGCTCAGGTGCATGCCCTGGCCGGCGTCGGTGCCCACCGTCTCGGTGCCGAAACCGCGGATGGCGCGCTCCTCGATCAGAAAGCGGATCGCCTCCGGCGCGGGCCCCGGGGAATGGGCGCCATCTTCCTGCAGGTTCAGGTAGGCGGCGCCGGATTTCTTCGACCAGTCGGTGCGCATCAGCACCCAGGCGTCCGCCGGGATCCGGCCATGCGCGGCCTCCCAGGCGGCGATATGCGCGGGGGTCAGCAGGAAATCGGCATCCTCGGCCGCCTGCGCCGAACAGTCGATCACCACCGCCGGGCCGACGAAGCGGTCGACCGGGATCTCGTCCACCGCCGATTGCGGCAGATCGCGGCCCGAGACCCAGTGGCAGGGAGCGTCGAAATGGGTGCCGGTGTGTTCCGACATCGAGATATTGTGCCATTTCCAGCCCGGCCCGCGGTGGTCGTAGGCGCTGATCTCCTCCATCCGGAAGCGGGCGCATTGGCCGAATTCGGGCGGCAGTACGATCACCGGGAAATCGGGATCGAGCGTATGGGTCAGGTCGATCACCTCGACCGCGCCGCTGGCAAGGGCTGTGGCCAGCTGGACGAGTGCGCCGCTCATACCTCACCTCCCATGATAAGTTCGCGCTCCAAGACTTTGGGATCACGTTGGAATTTCAGATACATGTCCTGCGCGACATCGCCGCAATAGACATCTTCCAGCCCGTCTTGCAGGCCGCGGATCACGTCGCGCGCCAGCGCATTCGGCGCGACCTTGGGTGGCGGCAGCGGCTGGTGCCAGTCGTCCTCGGTGGGGCCGACATAGACGTTCATCACCCGCAGGCCCGAGGCGCGGAATTCGCCGCGCAGGCTCTGGCTCAACCCGCGGGCGGCGGCCTGGGACGCGGAAAAACACCCCATTTCCGGGCTGTTGCAGAGCGAAGTTGCAGCTAGGATATTGACCCAGGCCACTGCCGAATTCACCCCGTCATCGGTGCGACCGCACATCGCCGGGCCGAAGCCCTGCGCCAGCCGCATCAGGCCGAGATAATTCACCTCGATCTCGTCGCGGGCGAAGCCGGTGTCGCCGCGCGCCAGCACGCCGCCGGGGCGCAGGAAGCGGGCGTTGTTGATCAGGATGTCGACCTTGCCGCCGTACTCCGCCGCCATCCGGTTGACCGAGGCGGTGTCGGTGACGTTCAGGGCGAGGAACTCGACCCCCAGCGCCTCCAGCTGGGCGCGTTCGGGATAGGGGCGCCAGGTCTCGGCCTCGCCGACATAGACGGCGGCGGCGCCCGCCGCCTTCAGCGCGCGGGCCAGCGCCGGCGCGTTGGGGCTGCGGCCGTCGGTGATCAGCACCCGGCGGTATTTCGGGTCTGAGGTCATCGCGCGCAGCTGCGGGTCATCGCGCATCTGCGGCGTCGGGGTCTCGGGCATGGCGATCAGCACTCCTTGTCCGGCGCGGTCGAGACGGTTCCACAGTTCCACCCGCGTGCCCTTCACGCAATCGCCATGCACATGGCAGATCACCGAGGGCCCGATCTCCAGCTGCACGGTGCCGGTGCGC
>JBFXGQ010000078.1:0-11641 GCA_050177915.1 Pseudodonghicola sp.
GTTCCAGCAGGTATGACACGCTCAATGGCGGCGCCGGCGCGGATGTGATCCGTGGCGCCAGAGGCACTGATCAGATCGAGGGCGGCCGCGGAGACGACCGTCTCTACGGCGGTGGGGGACAGGACTGGCTCCGTGGCGGCAGGGGCGACGACAGGCTCGAGGGCGGCGGCGGCACCCGCGACAGGCTCGAAGGCGGAAGCGGCGCTGATCTGTTGCTCGGAGGCCTGGGGAACGACTCGCTCTATGGCGAGGTCGGCAACGATGTGCTGTGGGGCGAGGAAGGGGACGACCTGCTGTCGGGCGGTGCCGGCCGCGACCGGCTGGTCGGCGGTCTGGGCGACGACACACTGACCGGCGGGGAGAGGCGGGATGTCTTCGTTTTCGTCACCGGCGGCGACTGGCAGGGAGAGGACAGGATCACCGATTTCGAGCTGGGTTTCGACCGGCTGGCGCTGAGGGGCACGGATACCTCGGCCACGGTGTCCCACGAGGGGGCCGACACGGTGATCGAATACGATGGCGGCGCGATCCGCCTGCTGGATGTGCTCTGGCCCGAGGAGGGGGTGCTGACCCTCTGATCCGGGGCCCGGAAAATTATCAATTTTCCGGGCCGGAATTTTCTCAAAATTCCGGGTCGCGCCTGGGGCAGGCCGGTGCGACGGGCGGCTCAGCGGGTGAGCTGCTTCATGCCCTGCTCCAGACCGGAGAGCGTCATCGGCACCATGCGGCCATCGAAGAGCTCGCGGATCATCTGGATCGAATGGGTGTAGGTCCAGTATTTCTCCGGCACCGGGTTGATCCAGAGGTTGTCCTTCCACTGCTCGCGCGCGCGGGTCAGCCAGGTCTGCCCGGCCTCGGCGTTCCAATGTTCGTTGGCGCCGCCGGGATAGGCGATCTCGTAGGGCGACATCGAGGCATCGCCGACGAAGATGCATTTGTAATCCGGCCCGTAGGTGTGCAGCACCTCCCAGGTGGGAGTCTGCGCGTCCCAGCGGCGGCGGTTGTCGCGCCAGACGCCTTCGTAGAGGCAGTTGTGGAAGTAGAAGTATTCCAGATGCTTGAACTCGGTGCGGGCGGCCGAGAACAGCTCCTCCACCACCTTGATATGCGGGTCCATCGAGCCGCCGACATCGAGGAACAGCAGCACCTTGACCGCATTGTGCCGCTCGGGCCGGGTCTTGACGTCGAGATAGCCATGCTCGGCGGTGGCCCGGATGGTACCGTCGAGGTCGAGCTCCTCATGCGCACCCTCGCGGGCCCAGCGGCGCAGCCGTTTCAGAGCCACCTTGATGTTGCGGGTGCCGAGCTCGACCGTGTCGTCGAGGTTCTTGAACTCGCGCTTGTCCCAGACCTTGACGGCGCGGCCGTGGCGGCCTTCCTTCTGGCCGACGCGCACCCCTTCGGGGTTGTAGCCATAGGCGCCGAAGGGAGAGGTGCCGGCGGTGCCGATCCATTTGTTGCCACCCTGGTGGCGGCCCTGCTGTTCCTTCAGCCGCTCGCGCAGCGTCTCCATCAGCTTGTCGAAGCCGCCCAAGGCCTCGATCTCGGCCTTTTCCTCTTCGCTCAGATGCTTTTCGGCCATCTTGCGCAGCCAGTCGGCGGGCAGGTCGACCGCCTCCAGCACCTGCTCGAAGCCGATCTGTTCCAGCCCCTTGAAGGAGGCGGCAAAGGCGCGGTCGAACTTGTCGAGATTGCGCTCGTCCTTCACCATCGAGACGCGGGCGAGGTAATAGAAGGCCTCGACGTCATAGGTGGCGAGCCCTGCCTTCATACCCTCCAGAAACGACAGATATTCCCGGAGCGAGACCGGGATGCCGGCTTTTCGGAGGTTTTCGAAGAAGGGCAGAAACATCGGACCTCAGATCGCTGCGCGGTGGATCAGGATCGTTGCTAGCATCCCGACGATGGCAAAAGCAATCGCGTAGACCGTGGCGTATTGGGCGATATCGGCCAGCTTGCCGCCACGTTTCTTGGCGGTGAACCCGCCCAGGAGCGCGCCCAGAAGCGCCGCCGAGAGTACGATCATTGTGTTATCCGCGCTGTCTGTTCTGGGGGTTCAGCGCCGCGATTTCACGCATCTTGGTCCGCACCGCCCAATCTGAGCCGAACCCGTAGCGCGCCCAACCCAGGCTGTCCAGCCTGACTGCGTCGGCCTCCTGCGACCGCCCGGTCAGATCCAGCGCCTCGGCCTTGAGCAGCATGAGGGTCGACAGCAGCGCCGCATTCTCCGAACGCGCGGCGACATCCAGCATCGGCTCGATCTCGGCCAGCGCCTGGGCGCCGTTGCCGGTGGCCACCGCATAGGCGGCGGTCTGGGTCACCACATGGGCGGCGTGCAGCCGGGTGGTCGGGTTGCGGTCCAGATACTGCCGCGCGGCGCGGAACTGCTGCTGGGCGGCGTCGGGGTCGGTCACCTGCATGATGCGGCCCAGCATGTAATGGCTGAAGGCGCGGCGGTGATCCTGCCAGCCCTGCTGCAGCGCGATCTGCGCCGCGGTATTGGCGGCGTTGCGCCGCGCCACCGCCGAGGCGTCGGGGCCGAGCGCGGTCTGCACCGCCTCGATCCAGGCGCGCGGCGTCACGCTGACCGGCTGCGGCGGCAGGCTGTCGCCGGCCGGGTTCAGCCGCGACAGGATCGCCGGCAGCCGCGCCGCCACCTGGCCCTGGGTCATCCCCGAATGCAGCTCGGGCGCATAGGTGGCGCGCAGGATCAGCATGTCGAAGCCGGTCAGAACGGTATGCACATTGTCGTCGTTGAACACCGAATCCGGCAGCCGGTAGAGATCGTTGAGCGGCCCCAGCGCCTGCGCCAGCTCCTCGTGCAGGCAGTCGCGCAGCTCCTGCGGGCTGCTGTCGTAGGGCACGAAGACGCCCAGCCTCGTGCGCTCGCGCAGCACCGACCAGTTGGTCTTGGGCTTGCGCCGGTCGCGGCGGAATTCGTCCAGGCTGGAGACATTGGGCACCACGAAGCAGGCCGCCGCCGGCAGGGCGCGGCGGATCTCGGCCCGGCTCACCGCCTCGATGGTGATATTGGCGGCGCCATGGGTGATCTGGCGGATGTCGATCCCGGCCTCGCGGCGGAACCGGGTCAGCAGCCGGTTCAGGTCGGGGTTCAGGCTGGCCGGCGGCTTGCCGGTGACGCGGACGGTGATCGGCGCCTCGAAGCGGGTGAAGGTCTCCATCTTGCGGCCGCTTTCCAGCTCGAAATGCAGCGCCAGGAAATCGGCGGCGATATTGGCGTTCGACCGGCTCGGCGCGCTGGGGCGCGGGGTGGCGAAGGCCTTCATCGGCGGCAGCGTGCTGTCGGAGATCTGGGCGCGGGTCGGCATGTCCTCAAGCGGGACGCTGTTGCAGGCGGCCAGTGCCATCCCGAGGCACAGAAGGGTCGCGCGGATCATCGGCGCGTCAGCCCGCAAGCGCGGGCGCGGTAGGTCATATCTGTCATGTCGGTCGCCGGGTCCGTGAAACGCTTGGCGCCCTGCCGCGACCGGAGCGGCCGAAGCGGACGAGACTGTTGTCGGATCACGATATTCCCGAAGCCCCGGCGCCGCAATGGCGGGCTGCGACCGATGGCGCCGCTCGCGGCCGCTCCGGTGCCCGCTGCGGCTTTTCGGCAATCCTATGCCGGTTGCGGGCCGGGAAACGCCCGCACGGACAGTGCCCGGCATCGGGCGGTATCGGCATCGGGGGAGGGGGCGGGGCCGCGATGGTCCCGCCGCGCGGGGTCGCTTAGCGCTGGCTGCGCGCCATGAAGGCCAGCCGTTCGAACAGATGCACGTCCTGTTCGTTCTTCAGCAGCGCGCCATGCAGCCGGGGCAGGGCGTTGACGCCGTCGCGCTTCAGGTCCTCGGCGTCCAGATCCTCGGCCAGCAGCAGCTTGAGCCAGTCCAGCACCTCGGAGGTCGAGGGTTTCTTCTTCAGCCCCGAGGTCTCGCGCAGCTCGTAGAACTGGGTCAGCGCGGCGGTCAGCAGGCTGGCCTTGATGCCGGGGTGGTGCACCTCGACGATGCGGCGCATGGTCGGCTCGTCGGGGAAGCGGATATAGTGGAAGAAGCAGCGGCGCAGGAAGGCGTCCGGCAGCTCCTTCTCGTTGTTCGAGGTGATGATGACGATCGGCCGCTGACGCGCCTTGATGGTCTCGCCGGTCTCGTAGACGAAGAACTCCATCTTATCGAGTTCCTGCAGCAGGTCATTCGGAAACTCGATATCCGCCTTGTCGATCTCGTCGATCAGCAGCACGACCTTCTCGTCGCTCTCGAAGGCCTGCCACAGCTTGCCCTTCTTGATGTAGTTGCCGATGTCATGCACCCGCGCGTCGCCCAGCTGGCTGTCGCGCAGCCGGCTGACGGCGTCGTATTCGTAAAGCCCCTGCTGCGCCCGGGTGGTGGATTTCACGTTCCATTCGATCATCTTCAGCCCGAGCGAGCTGGCGACCTGCTTGGCCAGTTCGGTCTTGCCGGTGCCCGGTTCCCCCTTGACCAGCAGCGGACGCTCCAGCGTCACCGCCGCGTTGACCGCGATGGTCAGATCGTCGGTTGCGACGTAATCCTTCGTGCTTTCAAAGCGTGCGGTCATGCCCGGGCTCCCTCCTGTGCTCTGGTTGGGGATAATCAGGCGGCGGCGGCTTTGCAAGCATCGCCGTTGCGTCCGCAACGACGCAGCGGGGGCTGGGCGTATCGTGCCGCCGGCGGCCTTCGGGGCATGCGCGCGGGCGGTTCGGCGCGGTGTCCGGCGGGGCGCGGCCGGCGCGCAGTGCAGATCAACAGAATTGCTGCTTTTGATGAATTGTCCCCAATAGTGCGACAGTTTTCGAGGCGTTCCGCATCGGCCGCCGCGGGCGAATCCGCTGTCGCCGGGTGGGGGCGCACGGCTGCGGCGGTGGCGCCCGCGCCCGCACGGGCCTGCTGCGCAAGCGGTTTGCGCCGCGGCGGGGCTGCGGCGGCCGTTGCACAGATGATCGGCATCTAGGGTAAATCCCCCGTCATCGGGGGACATTTGTGTAGTGACATCCCCCAGACCATGGGATAAACGCAGCCCCATGAGAGCACGGGTGAACAACGTGACATTTACAGACAGGCCCGGGCCGGAAGAAGGTGAAGTAGGTATGAAAGCCGAAGTTTTCCTGCCGGAGGATTACCGACCGGCCGAAGACGAACCGTTCATGAACGACCGTCAGCTTGAATGGTTCCGCCGCGAATTGCTGCGCCAGAAGAACGAGCTGCTGACAGAAAGCAAATCCACCATCGCAGGTCTGCAGGACGGCACGCGCAACATCCCCGATGTCGCCGATCGCGCCAGCGAGGAGACCGACCGCGCGTTGGAGCTGCGGATTCGCGACCGTCAGCGCAAGCTGGTAACCAAGATCGACAGCGCGCTGCGCCGGATCGACGAGGGGGAGTTCGGCTATTGCCAGGAAACCGGCGAACCGATCTCGCTGAAGCGGCTGGTGGCACGTCCCACCACCACGCTGAGCCTCGAGGCGCAGGAGCGTCACGAGCGCCGCGAGAAAGTGCACCGCGACGACTGATCGCGCGGACCGCGTGACGCGGAACGGCAGACGCCGGGGCCCGCGCCCTGGCGTTTTTGCATTCGGCGGCCAGGCCCGGAGCAACCGGGCCGGTCGCCCTCATCGGGCAGAAGGGAACGGATGGCGCTGACAGGCCGTCATATCATCGTGGCGGGGGCCGGCATCGGCGGGCTGGCGGCGGCGCTGGCGCTGCGGGCGCGCGGCGCCGAGGTCACGGTTCTGGAACAGGCCTGCGAGATCGCCGAGGTCGGCGCCGGCCTGCAGATCAGCCCGAACGGCGCCGCGGTGCTGCGGGCGCTGGGGCTGGAACCGGCGCTGGAGCGGGTGGCGATGCGCAGCCATGCGGTGGTGCTGCGCGATTACCGCCGCACCGGCGAGGTGCTGCGGCTGGATCTGGACCGCCACGCGCCGGGGCAGAAATTCTATCTGGTGCACCGGGCCGATCTGATCGGGCTGCTCGCCACCGCGGCGCGCGGGGCGGGGGTGAACCTGCGCCTGCTGCAAAAGATCGACCGGGTCGAGCCCGGCACCCAGCCGGTGGTGCATCTGGCCAATGGCGCCCAGGCGCGCGCCGATCTGGTGGTGGCGGCGGACGGGCTGCATTCGCGGGCGCGGGCGGCGCTCAATGGCGCCGACGCGCCGTTCTTCACCGGCCAGGTGGCCTGGCGCGCGCTGGTGCCCAACGACCTGCAACTGCCGGCCGAGGCACAGATCTTCATGGCACCGGGGCGGCATCTGGTCTGCTACCCGCTGCGCGAGGGCCGGCTGGTCAATATCGTCGCCGTGCAGGAGCGCCGGCTCTGGGCGGACGAGGGCTGGGCGCACAGCGACGATCCCGACAATCTGCGCGCCGCCTTCGGCGGATTTCAGGGCTTGCCCGCCGCGCTGCTGTCGCGGGTGCGCGAGGCCGGGCTCTGGGGCCTGTTCCGGCACCCGGTGGCGCCGCGCTGGCACGGCGGTAATGTGGCGCTGCTGGGCGATGCGGCGCATCCGACGCTGCCGTTCCTGGCCCAGGGCGCCAATCTGGCGCTTGAGGATGGCTGGGTGCTGGCCGATTGCCTGGCCCGGCAGGGGGATCAGCTGACCGCGCTGGCGCAATATCAGGCCCGCCGCCGCGACCGCGCCGTGCGGGTGATCGGTGCGGCCAATGCCAATGCGTGGAAATACCACTTCCGCCTGTCGCCGCTGCGCGAACTGGGCCATCTGGCCCTGCGGCTGGGCGGCGCGCTGGCCCCGGCGCAGGCGGTGCGGCAGTTCGACTGGATCTATGCCCACGACGTGACCGCGGCCTGATCCCGGCGCGCGGTGGACAGGGGCGCTTAGAGGTCGAGTTCGACCCAGACCGGGACGTGGTCCGAGGGCTTGTCATAGCCCCGGATCTCCTTGTCGATGCCGGCGTCCTGCATCAGGTCGGCGGCCTGCGGAGTCAGCAGGATATGGTCGATGCGGATGCCGTTGTTCCGCGCCCAGGCGCCGGCCTGATAGTCCCAGAAGCTATAGACGCCGGGTCCCGGATGCCGGGTGCGGATCGCATCGGTGAAGCCCAGGTTGACGATGCGCTGAAAGGCGGCGCGGCTCTCGGGGCGGAACAGCGCGTCCTCGACCCAGGCCTCGGGCTTGGCGGCGTCCTGCGGCTGCGGGATGACGTTATAGTCGCCCGCCATCATCGCCGGTTCCTCGGCCGCCAGCAGCTCGGTCGCGCGGGCGCGCAGTCGCTCCATCCAGGCCAGCTTGTAGTCGAACTTGGGGCCCGGCGCCGGGTTGCCGTTGGGCAGGTAGAGCCCGCAGAGCCGGACCGCGGTCCTGCCCACCACGGTCGCCTCGATCCAGCGGGCGTGGTCGTCGCCGTCGTCGCCGGGCAGGCCGCGGCGGACATCCTCCAGCGGCAGCTTCGACAGGATCGCCACGCCGTTGAAGCTTTTCTGCCCGTGGGTCTCGACATGATAGCCGCGATCCTCGAACAGCGCGCGCGGAAAGGCCTCGTCGACCGACTTGATCTCCTGCAGCAGTACGACATCGGGCTGCGCGGCGTCGAGCCAGTCGGTCAGCGCCTGGGCGCGGGCCTTGATCCCGTTGATGTTGAAGGTGGCGATCTTCATGGCGGTCCTCCTGACGCGGGCCTTGCGCGGGCTGCCCGATCTATCGCCGATCGCGCCTCTCGGGGCAAGCGCCGGGGGCGATGGGGGGGGCGATTCGGGCGATGCCGGGGGTCAGGACTGTCGAGATTGATTGTTTCCAGGCGGAAATCCAAGGAAAAACAGCACTGTGTATAAGTTTTTTCATCCTGTGGATTAAATTCTCCTTTTGATTGTTTCCTGAAATTTTGATGCACGCAATTGATGTGGGTAACTCCGTGCTGCGGCAGCGGCGGCCGGAGAATTCTCTTTGTGGTTGCGTGCGCCGGTGCCAGCCTGAGGGGGTGTTCAACACTGCCAATGAGGGGACTTCCAAGATGACTGCACTGCGCAAAACCCACCATGTCGAAGCCATCGCGCCGGTCGCCGGCCTGTTCGAGGGCGACGGGGTCGAGATGTTCTCTTCCGGTTCCGCCCCGCAGGGCGCTGCCGATCTGATGAGCGGCGATGCGGTGTCGCTGTTCTCCTCCGGCTCGGCGCCGGTCGGGCTGGGCGATACCGTGACCGGCGACGCGGTCGAGATGTTCTCGTCGGGCTCGGCCCCCGCCGCCTCGGCCGCGCTGAGCGGCGATCTGGTGCAGATGTTCTCCTCGGGCTCCGCGCCGGCCACTCGCGCCGAGCTGAGCGGCGGCGAGGGGGTCGAGATGTTCTCCTCGGGCTCCGCGCCGGTGGCGGGCAGCGCGGTCGCGACCGGTGAGGCCACCCATATGTTCTCGTCGGGCAGCTGAGGCGACAGGGCCGGAACGGCGGGCGGTGGCCCGTCACCATCAGGAGGGAGAGTGATGTCGAATGTCATTCGTCTGACCGTTCCGGCCCGTGACCCCGAGGCCGCGCTGCTGGACTGTTTCGCCCGGCATCGTCGCGGTGATGGCGACGTGTTCTGGCTGAAAGAGAATGCCGAACTGCTGAACATTCTCGAATGCACCGGCGCCCGGCCCGATGCCGCCGCGCTCGATCCGCTGGCGGAGTTCTATGACAGCGCCGAGCGGCGGCTGGCGTTCTTTCCGCAATATTACCGCTTTATCCTGTCGATCTGTCTGGATCTTGAGGATCTGGGCCTGCCCGGCGACAAGGCCGAAGGCCTGTGCCGCTGGGCCGCGCGACAGGATCTGGCGGCGGCCGAGCTGTCGGATCTGCAACGGGCCGAGGCGCGGCGGCTGATGGCGCGGCGCGGCATCGACCCGCTGCCGCAGGATGGCGGGCTGGAGGCGCGGCTGCGCCGGTTCATCGCGCGGTCCGAAACCTTTGCGCTACCCAACAAGAAGGCGGCCTACGAGCTGACGCATATCGTCTTCTACCTCAGCGAATACGGCCGCCGCGATCCGGCGCTGGGGGCCGCGGCGCTCGTCAGTCTCGAATACGCCGGCATCCTCGCCTATCTGGAGCAGAACGCCGATCTGCTGGCCGAGGTCTGCGTCGCGCTGCGCTATGCCGGCGCGGTGCCCTCGCCGATCTGGGAGGGCTGGGTGCAGCGGCAGCTGCACCGGTTCACCGTGCAGCACGGGCCGCAGCTGAGCCCGGCGGATGATTACCACGAATATTTCGTCTCGGCCTGGCTCGACGCGCTGCGCGGCAGGCGCGGGTTCGTCAAGCCGGCGCGGCCCGGCCGGATGGCGTTCCAGCGGCCCCCGGGCGCGGCGGCGCCGCTGCGGCGGATCTCGGAATGCCTGTTCCGGCTGGAGGGGGCGCGCAGCCGCGACTGGGGGGCGATGCGGCCGCATGTGCAGGCCGCCCTGGGGGGGATCGGACAGGATATTCTGGTCGAGGCCGAGGCGAGCAGCCCCCGGTTCGAGGCCTTCTTTGCGGGGTTCGCCCGCGCCGGGGCGGCGCAATGATCTGGAGGCGCCGGGGCGGCGCGGGGCCTGCGGCGCGGCGCGGGGCGATGCTGGGGGCGGGGCTGACCGCCCTCTATACCGGGCTGATCGCCGGCGCCGATGCGATCACTAAGCTGATCGCCGGCGGCTATGCGGCGCCGCAGCTCTATGCGCTGAGCGGGCTGATGGTGATCGCGCTGAGCGTGCTGGCCGACCGTCACCCGGGCCAGCGGCGCGGGCTGGCGACGCGCTGCCCGCGGGCGATGGTGCTGCGGTCGGGCGCGACGGTGATCGCGGCGCTGGCCTTCTTCCAGGCCTTTCGCCTGCTGCCCTTCGCCGATGTCTTCCTGTTCATCGCGCTGATGCCGATCCTCGCCGGGCTGATGTCCGGGCCGATTCTGGGCGAACATGTGCGTCCCGCCGCATGGGGGGCGCTGGCGGCTGGGGCGGTGGGGGTCCTGTGCCTGTTCCCCGGCGGTCTGCATGGCATGGGCCCGGGGCATCTGTGGGGCATCCTGGCCGCGGCGTCCGGGACATTTTCCATGGTGCTGGCACGGTTTATCGGGCGTCGTGAAAGCAATTCCCTGGCCCAGGTGTTTTATCCGAACCTGGCGATTTGCCTGACCATGGCGGTGGCGCTGCCCTTTGTCTGGCGGCCGATGCCACTTGGCGATCTGGGCTGGGTCTGCGCCTATGCCGGGCTGCTGTTCGCCGCGCGCTGGGTGTCGGTGGTGGCGCTGCGGCTGCTGGCGGCCTATGTGGTGACGCCGCTGATGAACCTGCAATTCGTCTGGATGGTGGCGCTGGGGGCGCTGGCCTTCGGCGAATATCCCGGCACCGGCACCCTGCTGGGCGTGGTCATCGTGGTGGCCAGCGGGCTCTATCTGATCTGGGACCAATTCGCGCCGGAGACACGGCTGCCGCGCTTTGCGCGAAGCTTCAAGACAGATCCGTAAGATTTTGCAATCAAATGAAAACAGGGGCGTCTATGCCCCTGTCGTTACATCGAGAAGGAGGTGCCGCAGCCGCAGGAGGAGGTGGCGTTCGGATTGTCGATGACGAAGCGGGCGCCGATCAGCTCCTCGGAAAAGTCGATGGTCGCATTGGCCAGGAACGGCAGCGACACGGTGTCCACCACCACCTTCTCGCCCTGACCCTCCAGCACCAGATCGTCCTCGGCCGGATCGTCCAGCGCGATATCGTACTGGAAGCCCGAGCAGCCGCCGCCCTCGACCGCCACGCGCAGCGCCTTGCCCTGCTGGGCGGCGCCGATCTCGGCCAGACGGGCGAAGGCACGTTCGGTCACTTTGGGCGGCAGGTTCATGGATCACTCCGGCGGTTTGAATTCCTCTGGGATTCCAATATAGAGGCCCCGCAGACAGGGACAAGGACAAGGACCGCAGATGCGCGCGCCCTATGCCTCGGATCCGGAGGCCAGCCGCGGGCGGCTGGTGCCGGAAGAGGAAAGCAGCTTCCGCTCGCCGTTTCAGCGCGACCGGGACCGGATCATCCACGCCAGCGCCTTTCGCCGGCTGAAACACAAGACCCAGGTCTTTGTCGAACATGAGGGCGACAATTACCGCACCCGGCTGACCCATTCGATCGAGGTGGCGCAGGTGGCGCGCACCGTCGCCGGCGCGCTGGGGCTGAACCAGGAGCTGACCGAGGGCGTGGCGCTGGCGCACGACCTGGGCCACACGCCTTTCGGCCATACCGGCGAGGATGCGCTGCATGCGCTGATGGCGCCCTATGGCGGCTTCGATCACAACGCCCAGGCGATCCGCATCGTCACCGCGCTGGAACGCCATTATGCCGAATTCGACGGCTTGAACCTGACCTGGGAAACCCTTGAGGCGATTGCCAAACACAACGGCCCGGTGTTGGGGGACCTGCCCTGGGCGCTGGCCGAGTTCAACGCCCGGCTGGATCTGGAGCTGCACACCCATGCCAGCGCCGAGGCGCAGGTGGCGGCGCTGGCCGACGACATCGCCTATAACAACCACGACCTGCACGACGGGCTGCGCGCCGGGCTGTTCACCGATGACGAGATCGCGGTGCTGCCGATCATCGGCCCGGCCTATGCCGAGGTCGACGCGAGATATCCCGGGCTGGACTGGAACCGCCGCCGGCACGAGGCGCTGCGGCGGGTCTTCGGGGTGATGGTC